>JBDTWP010000037.1:0-28805 GCA_040006615.1 Ferruginibacter sp. | reverse complement strand
ACCTAAAGAAACTACTCAAATTTACCCATCCAAAAGTGCAAGTATCAACACAAACAATATCCAGGGCTATTAAATTGCTTGAAAATGGCTTTGTACAATGGTATTATAGCCTTTTGAGCCATATTAAAATTTACAGTCAGCAAATTTGATATTAAATCCTGACCGGACTCCTATCATTTTATTTCGATTTTGCGAATTCACCGGTTTGGAACAAAATAATTAAGTTTTGGTATTTTTATGTCAATCACACAAATCCTGGGTTTTATTGAATTATTTGATCATGTCTCCCGAATGACAATGAAGATTATAACAATAGAGATTATAATAAAGCTTTGCATTTATTTGAAAAAATATGCTCTTACCGGAAGTACAACCCCGAAGTTTTACTCCTTGGGAAATACATGTTTTGGATAATAACCGCCTGAATGAGTCGACGTGTCATTATACGGTTTAATATGGAGACCAGGATTAATATGTTGCCAGATGATAATCGATAGTTTATCTTCAGAAAAATTTATATCAAGAAAAATGTATGCACACACAATTTTCCCCATTTGACGAGCGGGACGCCAAAGTCGAGAAAAAGTTCTAATTATTTCATATAATTCAGCAGGAATCTCCCCTTTAGTAAACGCATTTAAATCTAAAATCTGCGAATCTTTAGTAAGTATAAATTTAAACCTGATCATCTTATCTTTTACGTAAACATTTTTTGATTTTAAGGTTGATGCAAGTGTATCTTCGAACGCTTCCTTTGTTATTGTTAAGGACGGTAACTGTTCAGTTGCCGTAAATATCGGGCCTTCGCAGGTTTTTTCGATGGTATTATCCGTTTCCCTTTGGTTCGATGGAGATACTTGTGCACTTAGGAAGGGAGGGAAAAATAATCCTAAAAGAAAGACATGTTTTGTTCTCATAAAAATGATTTAATGGTAAAGAGAATGAAAATATAGTCAGTACAGAAAATGAAACAATTATAAAAACAATAAATCTGTAGTCGCTACAACGGCCACAGTATCAAATGTTAAAAGTACTATTTTATTTGTGGGTGAGGACTATAGTGATGGCGACTATACTGATAAATTTAAAAGCACCTTTGATTCTATTGAACTTTAAATGTTTCCTCCATCAATCTACCTGTGGAAACATATATCAATGCTATCATTCACACCATTGTTTCCTCCCGATCCGGTGTGTTAGCCTGGGAAACGTTTCGCACAACTGAGCGATAATTATTTCGATTCGCCAGGTGCTACAGCTGTAGCATTCTGCCAGGTAACATGAATATGCCTTTTAGTAAACTAAACATGCCATCCACTGTAATTCCTAGTAACCTGAATTGGAATGTAAGTATCCAAAAAACCGGATATAATACCAAAGCCAAAATAGCCAGCGGCCAGCAAAGAATAAAGAGGATGATCCAGGCAATGAATGTAAACATAGGGTAAAGATAATTACGTCTTCCGAGGAATGTCTTCCAATGAAGTTGTGATTTGGGTGGCGACGTTGCGTAATAGGAAAAGTTACTTTCCTTTCATTTTTCATCTTGTAATCTTTGATGGGTGTTTTCAGCAAGTTATGAGCATCAATTTAGTGTTATCTCTCGTGTGCTTCTCAAATCAGCTATAAAAAATTCAGTCTTTTTATTATTTTGTGTGAGTATTTACTTTCTGCCATACTACATTAATTATAACAAACTCAACTCTCAAAAATGATTACAGTTACCGAAATTGCTCCGGCACCCGTGTTGGCTCCGTTTGTTCGTTGCTATTCTCTCCGGGAATTTGATACCAATGGTTCAGATCTTGTAAAACCATGGCATGCTTTACATGAAATATCGATTAACTTTCACTTTAAAGCATTGCCTTGCAAATTAAATAACCCGCAAACAGGGCAAATTTTAAAAAAAGGGAATTACGGAGGTATTATGGGATTAGGAACACAATTCAATGGAGAGCTAACCTTTAACGGGAGCTACTCTTTTTTTGAAATATATTTTAAACCGAATGGCTTTAATAAAATATTTGGGCTTCCAGCCAGTGAAATCAATAATCTTCTGGTATTTGCTGATGATATTTTCGAGCCTAACATTAAATTATTTTTTGAACAATTATGTATAGCCAGTGGATTAAATGAAATGGCGTTGCTGGCGGATGCCTATCTTCTTTTGTATTTAAAAAAACAAAAACACGCTGATCATAAAGATGCAATTACTCACATTTCAAATCTAATCTTCAAAAAAGCAGGTTGTGTAAATATTGACCTGCTGGCTTATGATGCCAACATGAGTGTAAGGAATTTTGAACGTCGATTTATTGAACAGGTTGGTATCTCCCCTAAGTTGTTTTGCTGTGTCACCAGGTTCAACCATGCCTTTGCAATGAAACTCAAAAATCCCGAAATGAATTGGACATCTATCGGGCACAAAAGTGGTTATTTTGACCAGACGCACTTAATTAAGGACTTTAAAAGATTCGCAGGATATGCTCCTTTAACCTTCCTCAAACACACTCCTTTAACAGATGAACTCTATACAAACAGGGTAGAGGTATAACTAAAGTTGTCGTGTTTTTACTATTTTTTAATACTATTTTTGGAGATATTTATTTGTGTAACATCTTAATGTATATTCTGAAGAAAATGGATAGAATTACGGAAAACAAAATTGCTCATTCCAAGAGGCATTAAAAACGTTACCTTATTGATGACCGGTTTTTTATTAAAAAAAATTCAATATCATTAATTAAATCTTTTTATAAAGAAATAATTTATTAATGGTAAATCAATCTTTGCAAAACGAAAGAAAAAACGAGGGAATAAATAAAAGCAGGCACAACGCTGGGTCGGTAAATAATGCGCAGAAAAATTCAGCGGAAACAAAATCCAACCAGATTGAAATTCCTCAGATTTCTTTGCCCAAGGGTGGCGGTGCTTTAAAATCAATTGACGAAAAGTTTTCGGTAAATGCGGTAAACGGATCGGCAACTTTTTCCATTCCATTGCCTATTACACCAGCGCGAAACGGCTTTTATCCGGCACTTGGTTTGAGTTATAGTTCCGGTGTAGGTAACAGCCTTTTTGGTTTGGGCTGGGATGTGGATTTTCCGGCCATTCAGCGAAAAACAGACAAGCAATTGCCTCACTATTTTGATGATGATCATGAGGAAGATATATTTATGTTTTCAGGCGTGGAAGATCTTGTCCCATTTCTTGATAAGGATAATAACTGGGCTCCTTTACCTAAAAATAATCCACCAGGTTATGATGTCAGGCAGTATCTTCCAAGAATTGAAGGAAGCTTTGCAAGGATAGAAAAAATTACCCCTGTTGGCATAAACACTTTTTACTGGAAAGTGACAACAAAAGAAAATGTGGTTACTTTTTTTGGTAGAAGTGATTCACACCGCATAACAGACCCTTCTGAGGCTTCCAGGATTTTCAAGTGGTTGCCGGAATTTAGCTTTGATGATAAGGGAAATTGCATGTTCTTTGAATTCAAAGATGAAAACCTGGATGAGGTTAAGAATCTTATACATGAAGCGAACCGCTTTGATGGCCTCGCAAAATTCACAAATAAACACCTGAAAAGGGTTAGATATGGTAACCACCTTCCTTTCTATCCCGGCTATGTAGATGACCCGACTAAAGTTGATGAAATATACAATACTCAAATACCTCCGAGCCAGGAATATTTTTTCGACGTTGTATTTGATTTTGGCGAGCACACTAGTAATCTTACAACTGAAGATAAAGTATGGAATGCCCGCACTGATGCCTTTTCAGACTACCGGGCGGGATTTGAGATCCGTACGTATCGCTTATGTGAAAGAGTGCTGATCTTTCATAATTTTGATGAAATGCTCACCGCCTACGGCTCTAAAACATGCCTGGTGAAATCACTGGATCTAACCTACCAGGACAAAGCTTCCCTTTCTGATCAGCAATTAGAGGTCACTTATCTGAAATCAATCACGCAAACGGGCCATACAAGAAAGAGTGATGGCAGCTATCTTAGTCGGTCATTACCCCCAATGGAGTTTACCTACAACGAACTGAGCTGGAATAAGGAGATCAAAACTATTTCCACTGAAAATATTATAAATGCGCCGGCAGGTCTTTCTAGCGGTTATCAATGGGTTGATCTTTATAATGAAGGTATTTCCGGAATATTAACGGAGCAGGCGGATGCGTGGTTTTACAAGAGCAACATGGGAAATGGCGAATTTACGGTTGCTGATAAGGTAGCCCCCAAGCCATCCTTTCTGGGGATTGCAAACGGAAGTTTGCAGTTGCAGGACATTGAAGCTACCGGGAAAAAGCATGCTGTATTGAACACCCCGGATTTAAAAGGGTATTTTGAGTTATCAGAGGATAATGAATGGCAGCAATTCCAGGCTTTTGAGCAAATCCCAACACAGGATTTTCGTGATCCCAATGCAAAGTTTATTGACCTGAACGGGGATGGAATGCCCGACCTTGTTGTCTCTGAAGAAAATGTTTTTACCTGGTATCCTGCAAAGGGTATTAAGGGTTACGATGCTGCCCGGATTACCGCCAAACCTTTTGATGAGCAGAAGGGCCCTGCAATTGTTTTCGCCGATATCACACAAAGTATTTTTCTTACAGATATGAGCGGTGACGGGTTAACGGATATCGTGCGGCTGCGGAACGGAGAGATTTGCTATTGGCCAAACCTGGGTTATGGAAGGTTCGGGCCAAAAGTAAATATGAGCAAGGCTCCTGTTTTTGATGTACCTGATCAATTCAATCCCTTCTATTTGCACCTGGCAGACATAAGCGGAACGGGGGCTACTGATGTTTTATATTTAGGAAAAAATAAATTTAAGGCCTGGCTCAACCTGGGTGGAAATGCCTGGAGCCCGCCCTGTGAAATTGATCCATTCCCTGGTACGGAAGATCCTAATCAGCTGGCTGTTGTTGACCTGTTGGGGAATGGTACTGCGTGCATTGTATGGTCATCGCCCCTGCCGGGAAATACAAATGCACCCATGCGCTATATTGACCTTATGGGGGGCCGTAAGCCGCATATCATGGCTAAGCATGTGAATAATTTTGGGAAAGAAACTACCCTTGAATATAAAAGCTCATCACATTTTTATTTAGAAGATAAAAAGAAGGGCAGGCCCTGGATCACAAGGCTTCCTTTCCCGGTTCATTGTGTGAGCAGGCTGGAAGTTGTCGATACCGTTGCGGATCTGCGGTTTACAAATAAATATGTTTACCACCATGGATATTATGACCATGCAGAAAGAGAATTCAGGGGTTTTGGCATGGTGGAGCAAACTGATACGGAAGAATATGAATACCTTAAAAATTTGCATGCGGCGAATGCGACAGCAATCCGGTTTCATGAGTTTCCTGTATTGACAAAAACATGGTTTCATACCGGCGCGTACCTACGTAATAAAAAAATACTGGATCATTTTAAAGAAGAATATTGGTTTAAAAATGAACTGGTGAAGGATGACCTGGCTAAGGCAGGAATTCTTAATTCCGACAAAATGGAGTGGCAGCTTCCGGATGCTCAATTCATTGGTAACTTTTCTGTTCCGGAACTTGTAGAAGCCCATCGTGCCTGCAAAGGAATGATATTGCGGCAGGAAATATTTGCATTAGATGGCTCTGATAAAGAAGCCATCCCTTATTCTGTTGCTACCCATAATTGCCATATCAAACTATTGCAGCCTAAAAATGAAAACCGGTTTGCCGTTTTTTTAGTGCACGAATGTGAAGCGATTACATTTTCATACGAGCGCAACATTCAGGACCCCAGAATTGCGCATACACTCAATTTGGAAATTGATGAATTTGGCAATGTCTTAAAAAGTGCTGCTATTGTTTATGCCAGGGCTGATAATGCTATCTCGGCAACAGTTAATGCGACCGATATTTCCTTGCATGATCATCTTGAATTTTTCAAAGGCGCCCAGGGTAAAGAACATATTATTTACACTGTAACAGAAGTGACGAAGGATGTGGGAGAAAAAAATAATGGGAGGCAGTTGTTTTATTACAGGCTTCCTGTACCGTGGCTGGTGAAAACATATGAGTCAGTTAACATAAAAAAAAGCCAGGACTTTTATGAATTGTCTGACTTTACAAATTTAATAACAGGTACGGGTGTTACGCCTATAGCATACCATGAAACATCTAGCCCTGGAACAGGAATCATACAGCTTCGCTTAATAGAACAAGTAGAGACTTTTTTGCTCGGCTATGATCTGCGGCAGCCGCTTGATCCCGGGAAACATGGCGCGTTAGGAATTACTTATGAATCGTATCAATTAGCCTATACGCCCGAATTGATTGATCTTTTATATAATACAGATGATTCCGGAAATGCTGTCGTTTCAAAAAGAGTAACCGATTTAGTATTAGTAACCGGAAAATTTTGCCACCTTGGTGCCGCTGATAAAAACTGGTGGATACGGTCAGGTACGATGCAATATTTCGATAGCACCGCAGGTGAAACAAGGAGTGATACAGCCAAACGATTTTACTTGCCTGTATCCTATACCGATCCTTTTGGGTCAATAACAAGCGTGAGCTATTACAGTGATTATTATTTACAACTAAAGCAAACCAAAGATGCTTTGGATAATGCGATTAGTGTGGAAGCTTTCGACTTCAGAACGCTGTCGCCAAAAAAAATAAAAGATCATAATGCCAACCTCACAGAAGTAGCCATTGATACCTTGGGCCTGGTTGTAGGGACTGCAATAATGGGCAAGGGCGCAGAAGCAGATGACCTGGCCGGTTTTAATACTGATCTATCAACACCGAAAATTCAGGATTTTTTTGCTGACCCATTCAAAAATGACAATGGCAGGGATTTGCTTCAGCATGCTACCACCCGCATGGTATATGATTTTACCAGCATTCCCTGTTCAGTCGGAACAATTGCAAGAGAAGAACACCATGCTGTTAATCCAAATCCTAAGCTACAATTTAGCTTTGAATATTCCGGTGGCCTGGGCAATGTAGTATTAAAAAAGATACAGGCAGAACCGGGATATGCTCCGTATCGTGATGCAGCTGGTAAACTGGTAGAGAAAGCTCCTGGCGAATTAGACCTGCAACAAACAACACACCGCTGGGTTGGTAACGGACGTACTATTTTAAACAACAAGGGAAAGCCCGTTAAGCAATATGAACCCTATTTCTCTGATTCCCATTTATATGAGGATGAACCTGAATTAAGAGAAGCAGGCGTAACACCCATCCTGCATTATGATGCTGCAGGAAGGTTGGTAAAAACTATTATGCCTGATGATACTTTTTCCAGTATAGAATATGACTCATGGATGCATAAATCATTCGACCAGAATGATAACTGCACTAAAAGTAAATGGTATACGGACAGGATTACAGGTGCGATCAATGCAGTACTTACTAAACAAGGTAAAGATCCGGCTAAAGAAAAAGAGGCAGCTAATAAAACATTCATTCATGATAACACTTTTTCGGCCTTTTATACGGATTCATTAGGAAGGCCTTTCTGCACCATAGCGCATAATAAGTTTGATGATTTTGCCGGCAGCGCCATAGAAGAGTTTCATGCTACCCGTACCATGTTGGATATAGAAGGAAACATACGTGCGGTAATTGACGCCCGCGACAATACGGTAATGGAGTACAAGTATGATATGCTGGGCCACCAGTCATATCAAAAAAGCATGGATGCCGGTGAGCGCTGGCTGTTAAACGACAGTATGGGCAAACCAACGCTTGCATGGGACAGCAAGGATCAACAATTTGAAACCACCTATGATATGTTGCACCGACCGGTTGAAGTAACGGTAACCAGGCTTGCAAGCGGAACGGCTATCCTTTTTGAAAAATTTGAATATATTGATACAAAGGGTTTATCAGCCTCACAACTGGCAGCACAACAGGCAGGCAACCTGGTAGGTACAATTGTTACACATTACGACACAGCAGGGATAGTGAAATTAGCAAGGAATGATTTTAAAGGCAACCCGCTTGAAAGCTCAAGACAATTGTGTCATGATTATACAAAAATACCCGATTGGAAAACTTCCTCCCTGGTATCTATGGAAAATGAAGTATTTATTACTAAGAGCGAATTCGATGCATTGAACCGGCCCGTAAAAATTTTCACGCCTCATACTGCTGAAGCTCCTATAATCCCGGCTTCTGTTATCACACCTGGATATAATGAGGCCAATTTTCTGAATACTGTTAATGCAAACCTCAGGGGCAGCACTACGGCTACGCCTTTTGTAAGGAATATTGATTATGATGCGAAAGGCCAACGGATGTCAATTTTGTATGGTAACAATACCGCTACCAAATATTTCTATGACACCAAAACTTTCCGCCTGCTGCGGTTGGTTACCACCAGGAACGCCGGCGCTGATAAACTACAGGACTTTAGCTACACGTATGACCCTGTGGGCAATATTACCTTTATTAAAGATGATGCCCAGCAAAGCCTTTTTTTTAATAACAGGCTTGTTGAACCAGGTTCTGACTATGTATATGACAGTATCTACCGGCTCATACAAGCCACAGGCCGGGAACATATAGCCAGCAATGCTCCCGATGCCTATGATGCTCAGAGAACTAATCTTGCCCATAAGGGTGATGGAAACCAGTTGCAACAGTATACACAGCGCTACAAATACGACGAGGCCGGAAATATGTTATTGATGCAGAATCTAAATAGCTGGAGCCGGGCTTTTACTTACAGCCCAACAAACAATCAATTGCTTACCTCACCTGCCAACAATGAAGTCGGCACACCATTTCTTTATCCGTATGACGCTCATGGCAACACGATTAAAATGCCGCACCTGCCACTAATGGAATGGAATTTTAAAGATGAGTTGCAGCATATAGGAATTACTGCTTCCGCCGAAAATGATGCTGCGCTAGGTTCCTATTATGTATATGATGCCGGGGGCCAACGTATTCGTAAAGTAGTGGAGAAAAACAATATAACCGAAGAACGCATTTACTTAGGAGGTTTTGAGATTTTTCGTAAGCGAAGAAATGGAACAAGGGACTTAGAACGGGAGACTTTGCATATTGTGGATGGTACCCGGCGGATTGCACTGATCGATACAAAATTGAAAACTGATCATAGTGTAGAAGCACCTTTGATCCGTTACCAATATAGTAATCATTTGGGAAGTGCTTCCTTAGAACTGGATGGAAGCAGTGATGCTTTGATAATAAGTTATGAAGAATATCATCCCTATGGTAGCACGAGCTACCAGGGTACCGATCATCTGAGTGAAGTACCGAAAAAACGGTATCGGTTTACGGGGAAAGAAAGGGATGAGGAGAGCGGATTGGAGTATCATGGGGCAAGGTACTATGCGCCTTGGTTAGGTAGATGGACAACAATCGATCCAATTGGAATAAGGGACGGATTGAATGGATATATCTATGTCAAAGGGCATCCAATATCTATGATAGATAAGACTGGCACTACTTGCAATTCTGTTACAAATTGCGCTGATGATCAAAGCCGATCTATAGAAGATATAGAACAAAGTAACAGTGTGATAGGACATGAGATGGATAAATCTAATTACGAAAGTGCAGTTGTGCAAAAAGATAGAGAAGAAAATAAACTTACAATTCCAAAAGTTGACATAGACGATTTCGAAAAAAAAGCCGTTGCCGCAATAAAACAAACGGAAACAAAACAATTCAAAGTAGCAAAAGCTCTAGCTGAGGCCGAATCGGCCAGGCAAGTCCAATTTAAGCAAGAAGCAAAAAAAGAAGCAGAAACAGAAAAAGATTTACCTGGCTTTGTCGGATCCGTCGCGCCTCTTTATGGTTCAGGCAAAAGTAGCTACGTATATTTTTCTCACGGAAGCTATGGACGCGGCGTTATTTATGGTGCTTTGGCAATCTCTGATGTTTTTCTGGTAAAGTCGATAGCGGTTGGGGGAGGAAGGCTTGCTTTGAAAGCTAGCGCCGCACTTATTGGCGCAGAGAAAGCAGTGCCTACAGCAGTTGCTGCTGGTATTAAAGGTGCTGAAGCTGCGCGAATCCCGGCCATCATAGATAGTGACGTTCTCATGAATGCATATAAGGGAAATGCTAATGCTATGGAAGCATTGAGCAAAGTAGATCCGCATGTCACACACAGCCAACTGCGAGAATTTTTAGATGTCAACACTGAAGTTCAGGAAGCGCAACTTGCTCAGTTTCTTTTAGACGAGGGCGTAAAGCCTCTCAGCACAAGCTACGGTCAACTCACAACGCCCCAGTTGAGTGATACGTTCTGGAATATTGCTCGAATAAAAGGTACCGGAGATGCTTCGCTCGTAATCCATGGAATGCAATCTGGGCTTCCCATTGTCACTGGGGATGCGGCTCTGATCAGAACGCTACACCAACCCTTGAAAATTTCCGGCGTTCACTTCTTTCTTGTTTATTTTTAGTAGTCAACGAATAAATGAGTTATATGATAATGAGTCGAGTAAAACTAGATTGCCATCACTAATATAAAATAAAAACATTTCAAATGAAACTCATCACACCCCCACTACAAAATAACGATCAGGGACCCGAATTTATAAATCGTCATTACATTTTTTATAGGTTTTAGAAATCGCCTCTAATATAAAAAGCAATTACAATAAAAACGCGTTTTTTAAAATAAACAATTTATTAATCTAATAATTTAAACATACTCAATGCAACCCATCATACCCCCACTCAAATCAGGCCAGCAAGATGATAAAGTCGCCAACCTCAACAAAGCGTTATTGTTTCTATTAGGCTCAGGATCGATAAAGATCGAGGTTTCGCCCACACACACAACTCCGGATTTCGCAAGCGCAGTTAAACAGAATATCTCATTATTCGGAGACGGCACTTTGGCGCTGATACGCATTTTTCAACAGCAATACCTCATCCCGGTGAGTGGCCAGGTGGATCAGCCCACTGCTGATAAATTGAACCGGTTGATAAAAGAACAGGCGGGGTTTGATTATCTCGTAACAGGGAAAATAACATATAAAGATGGGACGCCTCTTGCAAATGCAGTAGTCGTCGCCAGGGATAAGGACCATGAAGTTGTATTCGGCAAGTCAGCAACAGGCGCTGATGGCCACTACAGCATTGAGTATGATGCAACAAAGATACTTACACCGCCTAAATCCTTCATGGACCTGGTCGTTTATGTATTAAATGCTGATGGTACCATGCTTGCAGCATCAGTGGTAATTCCTTCACCCTCCTACTCTGAAGTCTTAGATATCAACATCATAGAATTGCTCTTCATGGTAAGCGGCCAGGTACTTACCGCGGCCGGTACCCCCGCACTAAATATGCAGGTGAACGCAGTTGATAAAGGAATAGGTGGTAGGGAAACCTTATTAGGAATAGCCGTTATTGACGGCAATGGCAATTATAGCATTGGGTATAAAGAGACGCAATTGGCCGCCGTGGGTAAAAAAACTGCCGACCTGGAGATCAGCGTAACTGATCCAAACATCCCGGCAGCCCCAAAAATAATTATCGGCCTTATTGCCGACGCAAGGCAATCAGTTATTATGAACGGCACCATCCCTTACGAGGCTTCCATGGCCGCCCAGCCGTCAGAATTTCAGCAATTGCATGCAGAGATCGGAAAATTTGTTCCTGTAGAACAGTTGCACCTGTTGAAAGACACGCCGGTTCAACCCGATATTACTCTGCTGACTCAAAAAACCGGGTGGGATAAAAAGCTGGTATCTATGGCTTCAGGCGCCGCACAGCAAAGCCAGTCCACTGCTATCAAACCTGAATTATATTATGCATTATACAGGGCAGGCGTTAGTACAGATCCCCAGGTAGTATACGGCTACCACCCCAACAATGTTCAGACTATTTTGACGAAAGCCGCCGAAAATAATATTATTCCAAAGGACAATATTGACGCTTCTGTGGCAGAATTTAAAACAAAGCGATTTGATTTCCTGCTGAATCAAAAGGCTGAGCGAAGCGTTTCGAGTCTTAATGACCTGGTGGCCGTTACCGGGCTATCAGAAGATAACCAGAAAAAATTTGCCGGATTATACATCGATCACGATGGGGATACTGACAGTTTCTGGGAAAAAGCCACGGAAGCGGTTGGGGACGAGGTTAACAACCTAAAGCTTGTCGGAAAGCTGGCATTTCTCACTTCCGATAATGCCCCCCTGATCAAAAAATTAACCGGCGGTCTGGCCTCCACCGATCCCGTCGACCTGGTAAGGAATGGCTTTTATAAACCGGAAAAATGGACTTCGGTTTTAGATGAAAGTATTACTGTTCCACAAAGTATAGAAGGTCAGGACAGGGGGAAGTATGCGGAAGTAATGTCGGCTCAGCTTAAAATAAGTTATCCCACTGCAGTCGTTGCCGAAATGGTGAAAGCTGAAGAATTACCTCTCAAAAACCCCGCAGTTAAGGATAAGGTATATCAATTTTTCAATGCAACCCAGGGGAAATTTGAATTAGGGCAAAACCAATTGGACGATTTCAAAAATGATGTTGCTGACATCGATACTGCAAAAGAAATCATGCGGCTGCAGAGGACTTTCCAGATGAGCCCTTCTGATGACGCTATGAAAGTTTTGCTCACTAATGATCTCGATTCTGCATACAAAATCTTGCAGCATGAGCAGGAAGATTTTATAGCAAAGGTTAAAGACGGAGTTGGTGGAGAAGAGCAGGCAAAAAATATGTATGCTAAAGCCGCACAGATACATAGCACGGTAATGAACCTGGCAACTTCTTTTCTGGCTTCCCGTAATTCGCCCCCGGTCTATGCCATTACAGGTGCTAAAAAAAGTCCGGTTGCTGCTCCATTGCGGGATACAGATGAGCCTGGCGTTGCAGATCATGCGGAGGCGGGAGGTAACGGCGCAGGAGTTTCACCCACGGCACGGTCTGCTGCAGGTGGAGTGGAGGCGCCTGATCATAAAGAAGGTGCCGATAAAAAAGATATTCCTGCCGCTAGGGCGGAAGCAGGGGCGCTGATAAAGTATGCTAAATTAGAAGAACTGTTTGGCGCCCTTGATTATCCTGATTGCGATTACTGCCACTCGATTTTTAGTCCGCCGGCTTACCTGGCAGACCACCTTCATTTTCTTGATTATTTACCGGAATCATTAAAACAGGCTATTCCTGCCCCGGCCAAACCATTGGATGTATTACTGGCAAGGCGCCCTGATATTCAGCATATAGACCTTACCTGTGAAAATGCAATGACTGTTCTCCCATACATAGACATAGTGAATGAGATCCTTGAATATTATATAATTAACAAAAATCTGAAGGACTTTAAAAGTTTTAATGTAACCACGGAGACCACGCAGGAACTGTTAGCCAATCCGCAGCATGTTGAACTGGAAGTGTATGACAATATCCTGAGTAAGATGATATATCCTATGGGCCTGCCATTTAATCTTGCACTGGAAAGCCTGCGAACATGGTACAGCGCCTTAGGAATATCCCTGCCTGCAGCCATGGAAACACTGCTAAAGAAGGCTGATCTGGAAGGTGTTGCCGGAAGTTTTGGATTGCGGTCAGTATTAATAGAATATGCTGGTATTTCACAGGTGGAATATGATGAAGTGTATACCGGGAATAAAAAAATACCCGCTTATTATGGAAAAGAGGAAGACATGCCATTTACCGACTTCCAGGCATTTATTGATAATGCTAAAAACTTTTCCCGCAGTACCGGGCTTTCTTATGATGAACTAACCCGTTTGCTTGAAACAAAATTCATCAACTCTTCAGGCATTTTATTATCAAGACTGGAAAAACTGGCTTCCGGGGATGGTAAAACTACTGGGATTGACCTGGTTGTTATTCATGAATATTTTAAAGGGTCTCTCACAGACACAGAACTGGAAGCCAAAATCCCACCCGGCATTGATGCAGGATTATATGGCGGCGATATAAAAAAATGGATAAAGGATCAGCATGACCGGATCATGTCTCTTATACTTTGGGTAAAACCTGCAGATGAGCCGGATACCACCGGGTTTGATAAGCTGGTGCTTCGATACGCCGAACCAGCTGACGATGATTACAAAAAATTAAAAGAAACCGAATATCTCAGGATCTACAGGTTTATAAGGTTCTGGAAAAACTGTGGCATCAGCATCGAAGAAACAGACAGGGTAATAACCGCCTTATGGCCGGTGGAACAGTTAATACTCAATACCGATGACGAAAATGGAGTTAAGGGCAAACTTAATGAAGGATTTAAAATATTGCTACTAAAATGGTCTTTTGTAAATAAGATCAGGCAGGAGCTAAAACTTACCGGCGAAAATACCTTAGTGCCTTTGCTCACCTTATGGGCTGATATTGATGTTTATGGAGAAAGTTCATTATATAGCCAATTGTTCCTGTCGCCTGCGATAAACAGGATCGACGCTGTTTTTCAACCCGATCCTGTGGGGGAATATCTTTCAGCGGCCACTAAAATAAGTGCGCACCTGCCCGTTTTGCAGGCAGTGTTTAAAATCAGGGGGGATGAGCTGCAGATGATTTTGGAGAAAAATATCCTGCTGGACAAAGATCTTACCATTGCTACTCTTTCTGATATATACAGACATGCTTTTCTCCCCGCTGCTTTAAGAACAAGCGTATTGGAATTTCTAATCGTCAAAAAGTTTTCCTTATTTTCTCCTTTCACATTATATGACAGTGAAAAATTCCTTTCGCCCACACTTGCTTTTATAGAGGAATTGCGCCTGGTAAAAAAGCCGCCTGTTCAGTTGCTGCAGCTTGATTATATCCTTGCTCATGAAGATAGTTCCGGTATCAATGCCGTTGATAAAACGTTTATTACATCACAGGCTTTAATAATTAAATCAGGGTTAAACAGTATAGAGCTGGAATTTGCGATACAGGATGACCCAACCCTGGAATTGGCGAAAAGCAGGATGATGAAACTATTTGACCCCTCCTCAGTAGATACTTTTTTCGGGCTGTTATCTTCAACTGTAAGTTTTGAAAAGAAGGATTACATTATTGATGCCTTGCCAGCTAATTTTAACAATCAGGATAAGTTAGTGTATGTACACGATCAGAAAAAGCTCGTACATTCCGGGATAATTTCAGATGCAGAACGGGATGCACTTTTATTATTAGCCGGGGGTGACGCAGGCTTGAAAGCTGCGATTACAGAGCTGTACACTACCTCAAACAACTCATGGTCAACCTTGCCTGTTCAATTCAAAACATATTACGACGCTGTTACTGCACCCGGACCAAATATCCGGGAGGCAATTAATAATATATGGGCCGATACAAAAAGACAGCAGCAGGAAGGATATGTATTACAATATTTTTCCGGCTCTCTAAAAGCCAGCCTGGTACTACTTCAGGTGCTGGTGCAAAAACCCGGATTATTAGTTCCATCCAAAGCCTCATTTGCAGATTTGCTTTCTGAAATCATTAACCTGTTAAACCAAACAGATGAAACCCTATCAGGGGAGACGATCACTCGTTTTAGTGAAATATATCTTCGCCTGGCAAAGGCAGTAAGGCTTGCTGAAGTGCTGAATCTTTCCGTAAATGAGCTTCTTTATTTTGCGCAATATATAAAAATAGCCAATCATAGCTTTTTGAATGTATTACCTGTTGAAATTCCTGGTGATAGTAGCAACAGCCAGGTTCTATTTGATGCCATCCATACCATAGCTTCTTACAATGCCTTAAAAGATGTTTGGAGCATCAAGGATGATTCTCTTGTACAAACGTTTTTGCAATTCACTGGAGGCGCCGGCGGAGATGCTGGTATTTTGCAGTTGGTAAAAAACTGGAATAAAACGTCCTGCGCTATATTACTCGATCATTACGGGATAGTGTTGAATAAAGATGAACCTGGTTCATTGGTAAAAGATTTATATAAGCTCACAAAAGCCTTTGACCTGCTTGCTCTTTCCGGTTTTTCCGCAGCACAGGTTATTAAATGGACAACTCCTGAACCAACTTTGTCATTAATTGAAGAAATGAAAAGTGTACTTCGTTCACGCTATGATGAACCGGCCTGGCTTATCCTGCTGCAGGATATCAATGATCCACTTAGGGATTCACGCCGCGATGGCCTGGTGGCTTATATTTTGACCACAATAATGCCGGCAGATCCTGTAACGGCAAATATAGATACAGCAGATAAAATGTTCGAATATTTTCTGATTGATGTTCAAATGGACGCCTGCATGAAAACATCCCGAATTAAGCAGGCTATTTTAACTGTCCAGCTTTTTGTAAGCCGTTGCCTTATCAACCTTGAGCAGGAAGTATCACCTGCTGCCATCCGCACAGATTGGTGGACCTGGATGAAAAATGAAAATGTGTGGGAAAGCAACAGGAGAGTATTTACATATCCTGAAAACTGGCTTGAGCCTGCATTCCGGACCATCAAATCATCTTTCTTTAAAGACCTTGAGGGTGAACTATTACAGGCAGATATCACTGAGGAAGGTGCCCAGGTAGCATTGCTTAACTATCTGGAGAAACTGGACGAAGTGGCTACCATGCAAATTGTCGCCATGCATCTTGATGAAAGAGACAGTGCGAATAAAGAGGACCATATCCTGCATGTATTTGGACGAAGTTCCCGTGGCCTCGCGCATAAATATTATTATCGCCGGTTTGAAAACCACAGTTACTGGACTCCGTGGGAAAAAATTGACCAGGATATTGAAGGGGAGCCGCTGTTACCGGTAATATGGAAAAACAGGTTATTCCTGACCTGGTTTAATATTGTCCAAAAAGGTGCTGAAGGTACAGTTCCGAGTAAACCCAACCCTAAGGATTGGACTGATTTAACATCGAAAGTCAATGTTGAACTAAATCTTTGCTGGAGTGAATATTATAATGGACGCTGGCAACCAAAGAAGACTTCCGACGTAAACGACCCATGGGTATTTATAAAAAACGGTGAAAATAAACCTTTCAACAGGAACAGTTTAATTTCCAATAGTCAGTATAAGTTCTTTTGTTTCGTCGGAAAGGAGCATGAGCTTAACCTGGTAAAAAACAATAGTTTTCATATCAGTACAAAAGCTGATGGACTTGAAGGATTTAAATTATATAATAAACAAAATGCTGCTTACACTGGTTCAATTACTTTTGATGTTCAACCAGGCATGGAAGCCCGTAATATGAGCTTATCAAATAATAAGGTTAGTGTAAGTGTGAAACTGCCGGGCCAGTCCTATACCCACAATGTAATAACGAATATTTATATGCCTGTATTAACAGACAATAAGGGCTTGCTTTTAAACGCGTATGAAGCCCCGTTTTTTATGAGTGACTTACGGCATGCATTCTTTATTATTCCAAATAAGACAGGAATAGTCACTATAAAAGAATATCATGAATTCAGTGCGGGAAACGGCCAGTTGAAACGCGCAGGAATTGATCATGACATGGCATTGGCAGTTGTCGCTAACAGCGCCAAAACTCCCGAAAATTCAATAACGGCGAAACCTGCATTTCAAAGAAAGCTTTTTGAATAAGAATTAATATAATAATGACGGGAACCTGTCCACATTAATTATTCAGAGATGTTTTAAGGTTAATTAATTAATACTAAAATTTTTAATATGTTAATAGATACATCGGTATTATTCAACGCTTTTCATTCAACGGTATCAGCACTAAAACTAGTTAAGGCCGGTTATAACACTAATAGCGACCGCACAAAAATCCGCTACTCATTTTATAATCACTTTCATCCATTTGTGGGGCAAATGCTGGAACAATTAAATAAGAAGTCGATCGATGGATTTCTTGATATAAATTTTCAGCTGTCCTTAGCATGGGATGGTTTTGATACATTTTATAAATTAAATCCTGATAATGATTCCACAGTTGAAGCAGATCCTCCTGGTAAAGGTCTGGATATCAGTCACAATGGTCCTTATGGAATATACAACTGGGAACTTTTTTTTCATGCGCCGGTTTTGATAGCCGTGCACCTTAGCCAAAATCAACGATTTGCCGAAGCACAAAAGTGGTTTCACTATGTTTTTAATCCCACCAGTACGGATACTTCTGTTGAGCCTCCGGCACGTTTCTGGAATTTCATTGGGTTCAGGCAACATGCTGACAATGTGGAAATGATCAATGACATGCTTACGGTTTTAGGTGAGTCAGATGATACCAGGCTAACCTCTGATCAGCTTATCTTCAAACAGGAAACTATTGATAGCATCGCAGCCTGGCGAAATAAACCTTTTCAACCCCATATAATAGCAAATACCCGCTTCCAGGCTTACCAGGTGAACGTTGTGATGAAATACCTTGATAACCTGGTAGCGTGGGGGGATAGCCTTTTCAAGAGAAATACCATGGAAACAATCAATGAGGCAACCCAGGTATATGTGCTTGCCTCAAACATATTGGGTGAGCGGCCACAACTCATCCCTGCAAGGACAAAGCCAAAGCCAATGACATTTGCAATGATGCGGGATAGAATAGATGCGTTTGGAAATGTGCTGGAAGAAATGGAAGTGATGTTTCCTTTCAATACAGGAATTCCCAGGATGGAGGGTAATGAAATTACCGCCGGCAAGCCACTTTTAGGCATGAGCAGATCATTGTACTTCTGTATACCTGTGAATGATAAGCTGTTGGAATATTGGGATATTGTTGAAGACAGACTGTTTAAGATCCGTCATTGTATGAACATAGCAGGCGTAGTGCAGCAGTTGCCACTCTACGACCCGCCAATTGATCCGGGCATGATGGTGAAAGCCCTGGCAGCCGGCATGGATTTAAGCAGCCTTTTGAATAGTATGAACCAGCCGGGATCTTTAGTACGGTCACCCCTGTTGTTGCAAAAAGCGGTAGAAATGAGTTCAGAAGTACGAAACCTCGGCTCCGCCCTGCTTAGTTCGCTTGAAAAGAAAGATGCTGAAGACCTTGCCCTGTTAAGACAATCGCATGAAATAAAAATATTAAACCTGATGCAGGATGTAAAATACCTTCAGTGGAAAGATGCTGAAGCAAATACCGAGGCGCTCATGCGTTCCCGTGAAACGGCTTTAAGCAGGTACGGTCATTACCAGATGCTGCTGGGAAAAGCTATCAGTAATATGGATGCGGTTAGAAATGTTAAGCTCGAAAGAAAACCAATTACTGAGCAAAATTTTGAAGAAGTATTTAATGACCTGGTGAGCCCTTTTAACAGGATGCCAACTCTGGAGGATTATCCGCGCGAGCAACTTGATTTTTTAGACCAGCTTGCCGATACGGTAGCAGGTGCCCTTGGCCTGGATTCCAGTCCCACCTTGCATTTGAATAAAAAAGAAAATCTTGAGCTAAACGTATTTTTACCCGGCGCCCATTATTTACAACAGGCCGCCAGTATGGGGGATACGATAGCTATGGGCCTCAAACTCATTCCACAATTTCAAGTTGATGCGAAACCATTGGGCGTAGGTGCCGGCTTTGGATTTGGCGGGGTGCAGCTCTCGGGCATGACTGAAATTGGAGCGCGGCTGGTACGTATGCTTGCCGATGAGTTGAGCTATATGGCCGCGCGGGCATCCAAGACTTCAGCGTATAACAGGCGCACCGAAGATTGGATACTTCAATGCAATGCTGCTGCTAATGAACTGGTGCAGATTGGAAAGCAAGTCGTTGCTTCCCTCATCAGGGAACAGACCGCGAAGAAAGAATATGATAATCACAAAGCGCAAATTACAAATTCAATAGAAGTGGACACATTTATTAAAGAACAGAAATTTACTACTTCAGAGCTTCAGGGATGGATGCAGGGAGAACTGTTTGGATTATATAATGACTGCTACAATTTTGCATCAAATATCGCTCTTAGAGCCGAAGCGACCATGAAAACAGAGCTGATGCTACCTGAGTTTACCAGTGTCAATTACATAAAATTTAATTATTGGGACGGTCTTCGCAAAGGGTTATTAGCCGGGGAAAAACTCTATTTTGATCTTAAACGGCTGGAATTGGCCTATTATGATTACAATAAACGCGAGTACGAGCTTACCAAACACATTTCTCTGAAACAACTGGATGCCCTGGCATTGTTGAAATTTAAAAAGGAAGGAAAATGTGAATTCGAGGTACCCGAGTGGCTGTTGGATATGGATTGCCCGGGTCATTATCTCCGCAGGATTAAAACGGTAAGTATTTCCGTTCCATGTGTCGCAGGGCCTTATACAAGTATTAACTGCACGCTTACACTGTTAAAAAGCACTATTAGAATATCTTCAAATGTTAGTGAAGGGTATAGCCGTAAAGAAGGTGATTCAAAGCGGTTTAAGGATTATTTCAGCTCAATAGAATCTATAGTAACGAGCACCGGGCAAAATGATAGCGGGTTATTTGAGACCAATCTCAGGGATGAACGATACCTTCCTTTTGAAGGTGCAGGCATGTGCAGTAGCTGGCGATTGGAAATACCCATGGAAAAACCGCAGTTCAACCATCAAACTATTTCAGATGTCATTGTTCACTTTCGCTATACAAGCAGGCCAGGGGGAGATATCATGAAAACCAAGTCTACGGAAGAAGTGGTTGCAATGATCGGAAATCAGGATTCACCTTTATTAAGGATGTTTAATTTGCCACAGGATTTTCCAAATGAATGGCACAACTTCAAAAATAATGATAGCGCGGCATCAATTGAGTTATTAATAAAGAATGACCTGTTCCCTTATTTCACCAACGGAAAAAACATAAAGGTTCAACAGGTGAACATCTTTGATTCAGCATATAAGGTTAAGGGTTCTCTGCCGCTTGCTATAGAATTAACTGATGTGCAACAGGAAGGAAAATTATCCATACCAAAAGAAAACGTTGGCGAAATAGTTATTATAAAGTATATGCTTTCTTAATCAGCCTGCCTACCCTGTACAAGTAGTAAAACATCGGTTTGCGAATGAAGAAATTCAGGATATTCTTTTAGTGATTACTTATTCGGGCCGGGCACCTGGGTGGCCATCATAAGAAAGGGGAATTTATAAATCAATACCCTGGTTGGCAGGTAGCAACTAGATCTTAGTGAAAGAGTTTACATATATTAAAATCAAACATATGGATACCATCACACAAATTTTAATCGGAATAGTAGCAGCAGAACATTTATTTTTCTTATGGGTATAAATGTTTGCATGGGAGACAACAGGAAAAAAACTATTTAAAGATTCGTTACCGCCAGAATCATTTAAACCGTCAAAAGGGTTAGCGGCTAATCAGGGTTTATATAACGGATTTTTAGCGGCAGGCTTGATTTGGACATTTTTCATTTCAGACACTATCTGGAAAACGAACATTTCCATTTTCTTTTTAGGTTGTGTTACTTTAGCGGGAATTTATGGCGCAATAACATCTGATCCCAAAATATTTTTTGTCCAGGCTTTACCGGGTATAATAGCATTGACACTTGTACTATTTACCTAAGGCAACTTTTCCGATGCGTCTATACATAGGAATGGCATACCTAAGTATGAAAACATTACACACAAGAGTTTGTATTTATCCAAAAGATGCGCTGCGTATACCTGTAAGAGTAGGCGCTATTGTCGAATCCTGCTCCAAAAAATCAAACCGTATTTTAATAAGGAAGAGCATCAGTTCGTTACTGTTGACGAGTTTTCAATTTACACAGGTATTAAAGTAGATCAGGTAATTAATTTTTTTGTCAGACTGAAGTAATCCAAAACAAAACAGGAACCATCAAAAAAGTGGAATAATTCGGGAGTTAATAAAAATACATCTCTAAAACTTATAACTGTCCTATATTTTAGAACGGTATTCGTCCACTTCTTCCAATTCAACCTTTCAAAATGTAACAAGACGTGTAAACCCAATCTTATCAAATCAATATTTTTGATTCCGCGAATACACCGGTCTAAAACCGGAAAATATATCACGTTTTCCTAATACCTAGTCTAAGTCACCCTCGTGTCAAAGCCCAATTCCATTCTTATCAAAGGCATACATTAAACATTAAACATTAAAAAATAAATTAAGAAATATGAACCAATACAAATTGCAACAATTAAATTAAAATAAAAATAAAGAAATTCAGGTGCCAAATATTATTGCACTTGAAACACAATATGGTTGGGGTTTAAAAAAAGAGTACAAATTCATTAATAATTAATCAGTTCTTATGAATTTATTTAATCCGGAAAAACAAGTCCAAATTCCCGGTCACTAAAACTTTTTTCTAATAGCTTATAATTTTTTGCTATATTGGTTTACCATCTAAAAGGTATGTATGTCTCCCAGGACAATAACTATTTTTATTGCTTCATCTGCCGAATTAAAAGCAGACAGAGACGAATTCAGGATTTTTATTAGTGTAGAAAACGACCGCCTTCACAAGCGGGGTATTTACCTGGAAATATTGCAATGGGAGAATTTCCTGGATGCTATTTCCGATTCGCGACTTCAGAACGAATACAATAGAGCTATTCGTAAATGCGACATTGCCCTCTGTCTTTTTTTTACCAAAGTAGGAAAATATACTGCCGAAGAATTCGATACTGCCTACCAGGAGTTCAGGGATAAAGGAAAGCCAACAATATGGACTTATTTTAAGGATGCCCCCGTAAATACAGGATCGATCACAGATGAAATTTTGACGTTAATTGAATTCAAGAAAAAAATTAGCGAACTGGGTCATTTCCATACTGTTTATACGAATATCGATAGTTTAAAATATCAATTCAGAAACCAGTTAGATAAATTCCTCGAAATTATTCCGGACCCCAACCCGGACCCCAACCCGGACCCCAACCGCAAATTCATACCGATACCTGACCCTATAAATTCTTTTAACGAAATACTCACCCGCAGGTTGATAGCAGCAATTCAGATTTACAGCCCGAGGGCTAAAAAATTCTTAGAAAATGCGGCCCGGATGGCATCTGATTGGGAAAACCAAACCCGTTTCAGCGATCCCGCTAAAGAAATTATTGCTTTCAGTTTTGTGGGAGTATTGGGTATCCAATTGCGCAAATTGATGGCGATTGGCAAAGAAAATTTATCGGACAGCAAGCTAAGAAAATACCTCGAAAATTGCCAGCTCACTTCAAAAAGGGCCTTGCAGCGTTTATGTTTTGCGCTGATCTCCAAATTATGGGATTATAAAAAGGATAGAAATTATGCCCTTTCTCCGGAACAAACTGAAACCTGTATAAACTTTTTTGACGATGAATTTGAGTTGGACATAAATGGCTTTATAAATTTATTACAAACACTTACCGCTATTTTCACTGACAACAATTTAGATTTTCCAATCCCGGAATTAAGGGAATTTAATCCCAATCTCCAAATAGGAAGCAGCTTCCTGGAGGCCTGTACCAAACTGCAAGCTATAAATGGGTTTATAAATAATTCTGCATTTACAGTACCCGATTGTATCGAGGCAGAAAGCCATTTAACAGCTATTTTAGAAACCCTGAAATTCCTTGCTAACTACAAGATGGTGTCCATAAAAAGCATCGGTTATTTTGAGATGCGTAATAGCAAGCCACATTACCTTTACAATTATACGGCCTTAGGAATAGATAGTAAATCCAACGTGAACCAGGAAAGGGTAAACTATGCGGAAGCTCCCATCAATACTGATGCGGTTTTGTTGTATAAAGGAAGTTACCAGCAGAACTTAAACCTGTTCCCTTTCATCATTGATGTAAATGCATTGGCATTTGAAGGTGGTGCAAAAATTTGTTTTTATGCTTCTCACAACAACGCGGATGGCAGCCTGAACTATAGTTTTTTAGAAGATAATAGTAATGTTAACATTATAAATACAGAAACGCTAAAACCTGGCACTGACATTAACGAATTGTTGATGGATCCAAAAAAGCGCAAAGATATGAGGTTTGACAATGTTTTTACTCTTTTCCAGGAAGCGAAAAAAGCGGTTACCGGGATAGAAGACGAAGAGGATTTCGAAAACCCGTTTTAAGCTAATGTTTTGTATGGCATAAAATGACTTTTAATTCGTGTAATTAGTGCAATTAGTGTAATTAGTGTTCCATAATTAGTGAAATTATAATGAAAAAATATCCATTTAAATTTTTAGATGCATACAATAGTGAGGATACGGGTATCTTTTTTGGCCGTGATGACGAGATCAATGCATTGTATGAAATGGTATTTCAGTCGCCCATTCTATTGATCTACGGAGCTTCCGGCACAGGTAAAACAAGCCTGATCCAGTGCGGGCTTGCCAGCAAATTTCAGTCACACGACTGGCTGGCTTTACCCATACGAAGGGGAAGCAATATCAATACAGCTTTTGAAAAAGCCCTGGCTGATGCCGGCGGCAGTAGTAGTGCGGAAGATGATATGGATTGGCTTGATGATGTAATGGATGAGAAAGAGGTTGCAACGACCATTCAGCAGTTAACACCACTTGCACAATCCTTAAAATCTATTTACATTAAATCCTTCAGACCGGTTTACCTCATTTTTGATCAGTTTGAGGAGCTTTTTATTCTTGGTTCAAAGGCAGAGCAGCAACAATTCATCGAAACAGTACAAGGCATATTGCAAATAGAGCAGCCTGTAAAAATGATTTTTTCTATAAGGGAAGAATACCTGGGGCATCTAAGTGAGTTTGAAAGGGCAGTACCGCAACTCTTGCGTAAAAAGTTGCGGGTGGAGCCCATGAACTTAGATAAGGTAAAACAGGTAATTGCAGGCGCTACCAGCTATGAAAACTCCAATGTGCATTTGAAGAGGGATGAAGCCAATCTTATTGCTGAAGGGATATTTAACAAAATAAAAAGCAAGGAAAGAACACTAACAATACAATTACCTTACCTGCAGGTTTTTTTAGATAAATTTTACCTCGAAATAACAAAAGACGAAACGCGGCAGGCCGAAGCTTTCTTCACTATGCAGGCGCTGAATAAAATTGGTGACATTGGCGACGTATTACGGAATTTTCTGGAAGAGCAGGTTACAGGCATCGCCAAAAAACTGGGCCAGGGATTTCCCGGTATTTCTGTAGAAACTATCTGGAATATATTATCGCCTTTTGCAACCTTAGAGGGCACCAAGGAACCCATTGCAAAAGAGAATTTACACGAGAGGTTGCCTGCCCTGGTGAGTTCTGTTATGATAGATGCGACGGTGGAAGCATTTATTAGCAGCCGCATTTTGCGTTATAATGAAGATACAGATTTGTATGAAATAGCCCACGACTCCCTTGCGAAGCGGATTGCTGAAAAAAGAAGCGACGAGGAGATTGCACTCCTTGAAATTAGGCGCCTGGTAAAAAGCCAGGCATCTTTAAAAGCAAGTGCAAGGGAATTATTTTCTGAGAAGCAACTGAATTTTATTGAGCCTTTTTTAGAAAAGCTAAAATTGACGAAGGAAGAAAGGGAGTTAATAGATCAAAGCTATGAAGCCGTTGCAAAACATAAAGCTGCGGAAAAATTGCAGCAGGAAGCAGAAAAACAGCGGTTATTGGAACGGCAACAATTACTGGAGAAGAGCCAACGTTCACAAAAACGCTTTATACGAGGGATGAGTGTGGCGCTCGTGCTGATGATCGGGTTGGCAATATGGGCATTCAGCAAACAACAGGAAGCCTCGAGGAATTTTAATCAAGCTGAGAGAGCTGCCGATTCCACCAGAAAGGTTTTGAAAGAAATTAAAAAGACACAGACACTCGCTAAGGCAAGTGAACTTAACGCTTTCGGAGATAGTTATAAAGATATCGGTAAAATCACTTTCGCCCGCGCCAGCTACCAGGCAGGTCTGGATAGTTTGAAAGGCTATGAAACTGAAAAACTGTACGATGAATTAACTCAAAAATTAAATTCATGCAAATAAGCATCACCATTCTTTTTGCTTTTGTATGCCTGAATTTGCAGGCACAAAAACAAATCTGTGTAAAATACGATTCGGCTATGGCGAATGGGCGGGACTATCTTAATAAAAAAAAATACGACAGCGCACTAA
Source organism: Ferruginibacter sp. (assembly GCA_040006615.1). GTDB lineage: Bacteria > Bacteroidota > Bacteroidia > Chitinophagales > Chitinophagaceae > Ferruginibacter. Next base: position 2,843 of record JBDTWP010000037.1, on the reverse strand, counting down.
GAGAATTCCAGGCCGCACAAATTGCAGCACGGGAATGTAGATTAGTTGCTGATTCAACTGCAAAGCCTGCAGAAGCATTGAGAGCAGTTTTTGGAGGCTTACAGAAACAACGTGATGATGCAATACGCGCATCTAAAGAAGCAATAGCCCAAAAAGAAGCTAATCAAACTCTATTAGCAAACAATTATTGGGACGACAGTCGTAGAGCAATAGCTACTAATAATCCCTTAGAAGCATTACATTTTCTAGCTAAAGCAGTGAGTATAAGTAAGGATAAAGAGCTGACAAAAAATATGCTCCTTAATACAGAATGCTTTCTGCCTGAGGTTTTTTTAAAAAGTATTATTCAGTGCGGGGGGTCTGTGAATAGCGCTGTTTTTAGTCCTGACGGGCAAAGAATCATCACAGCAAGTAGCGATGGAACGGCTACGTTTTGGGATTCAGAAAGCAGCAGGAAAATTGACATTATCTTAAAGCATGGAAATTCAATGAATAGTGCTGTTTTTAGTCCTGACGGAAAACAAGTATTGACTACAAGTAATGATTATTCAGCCCTCCTTTGGAATGTAGCAACCGGAACACTTGCTATCGATTTGAAGAACCAACGTATTATTACTAGCGCCATTTTCAGCCCCGACGGAAAAAGGATTTTAACCGTAAGTGATGATTATACAGCCCGACTTTGGGATGCTACAAGTGGGATGATAATTGCTGAGTATATAAAGCATAAAGGAATAATAAATACCGTTGTTTTTAGTCCGAACGGAAGTCTCGTTTTGACGGCAAGTCAAGACAGTACAGCCCGTCTTTGGAACGCTGCAAGCGGCGAGCAAACTGGCTTTGAGATTAAACTTCCTGGTGTTATTAATAGTGCGGTTTTTAGCCCGAACGGAAGCCTCATTTTGACGGCAAGTCAAGACAGTACAGCCCGTCTTTGGAATGTTTCAAGCCATAACCCAATTGGTCAGATATTGCTTCCAAGCCAGGTCCGTTATGCCATTTTTAGCCCTGATGAAAAAGAGATATTAACAGTCAGTGATGATTATACTGCTCGTCTTTGGAATGCTTTAAGCCTTGAACAAGTTGGTCCCGATTTGAAGCTTAAAAGTATTATCAACAGCGCCATTTTTAGCCCTAATGGAAAATTGCTGCTGACAGCAAATTATGATGGAACAGCTCGCCTTTGGGATGCAGAAAGCGGAAAGCAGCTTGGTCCTGATATGAAGCATGGAGATTGGGTTAATAGCGCTGTTTTCAGTCCTGATGGAAGAAGAATTCTGACAGCAAGTTATGATGGAACAGCCCGACTATGGGATCTCGTGACAGGGAAACACGATAATTTCGGTATAAAAGTTGGTGGACTTCTAAGAAGTGCTATATTTAGTGATGATGGGAAACGGGTGCTGACAGCAAGTATTGATAGCACGATTGTTCGCTGTTGGGATGCTGCAAACGGCAAGCAAATTGGCCATGATGTTATACATCTTGGTATCGTGCGACGTGCAATTTTTAGTCCTGACGAAAAAAGGATTGTTACTATAAATTATGATGAAACTGCGAACCTTTGGGATGCTGCAAGCGGGAGGCAAATTGGCCTTGGCCTCAATGTGCATCCTGGTTTTAGTATCACCGGCGTTGATTTTAGTCTTGATGGAAAGCTACTTTTAATGTCATATGGGGGGGTTAGAGCCGAAGTCTGGAATTCAGCGGACGGAAAGAAAATTGGACCCGGTTTGTCCACGGATTTTTTAGCTCAGGTCAATCCTATTTTTAGTCCTGATGGAATACGAGTACTCACAAAAACTTTTGAATTTGGATTATTCATTTGGGATTACGCAAGTGGCATTCATAAAATTTTGGACTCCACAGATGAAAATCAAATTAGTATTATTGCTGTTTTTAGTCCTGACGGAAAACGAGTGTTAGCAGCAGATTACGGGAGAATCGGGCTTTGGGATGCTGCAAGTGGCAAAAGAATTTGGTATAATTTAAATGCTGGAAAACCTATTAACAGTGCCGTTTTCAGTCCCGACGGAAAAAAGGTATTAATCGCAAGTAATGACTATAAAGCCCGTGTTTTGGATGCAGTAAATGGCAAACAAGTTGTCTCGGATATGAAGCATGGAGATAATGTTCATTCTGCGGTTTTTAGTCAGAATGGAAAACGGGTTTTAACAGCGAGTAATGATAAGACAGCCCGACTCTGGGATGCAGAGAGCGGTAAACAAATTGTCCCTGATATGAAGAATATAAATGCCGTCTCAACTGCTAATTTTAGTGCTGACGGAAAACTATTGGTGACAGCCGGTGATGATGGCAACGTTAATCTCTGGGATGCAGCAAGCGGTAAACAGATCGGAGCAAATATGGAGCATGGAAAATCGATCAAAAATGCTGTCTTTAGTCCTGATGGAAAATTATTGTTAACAACAAGTGATGACGGCATCGTGCGCCTTTGGGATTTAAAATCTGATCTGGATGTACCAGGTGATTTGTTTAGCCTACAAGCCAAAGTTGTTACGGGCTGGGAACTTAATGTTGAAAGCGGTAAAATTGAGGTTATGCCAGCCGAACAATGGTATAAATGGAAAGAAAATTATTTCAATAAAGCACGGGACCATTATAAAATATGCAAGTATCCAGAGTATAATTTTTGGAGCCGCTTTTACCCGGAAGAGGCTGAGAAAATCAGATCAAAGAAGTAGCAAACTCCATCATAAATGCGCTATAATATAACAGAAGTCCTGGCTGCCATAAACGGATCTTAAAATGCAAATAAACATCGCCATTCTCTTTACTCTTTTGTGCCTGAATTTGCAGGTACAAAAAGCAAAATTGTGAAA
>JBDTWP010000036.1:0-29421 GCA_040006615.1 Ferruginibacter sp. | reverse complement strand
AATTGATAATTGATAATTGATAATTTTTTCAAATTGTTAGACTTTTCGAAAATGGTTGTTGAATTGAATCAAAAACGTTTGATAATTGACAATTCTTTCTTTTTCCGGAATTAAACAAAGTGGAAGTTGGTTTGCCGATTTATTTTTCTTAACACTAAAAATTTAAAGAATTTGCTCTATTAAAATAAAGACAAATAATGATTGCCAGCTATCCGAAAATAGTTGGCAATTTTGTTATTGGGAAAAGTTGATAATTTGCTAATGGGATAGTAGGATAATGGGATATTGGGGTGTTGGGGAATTTAAGGATAGGATGAAAACAAAATTTTATAACAAAAATTGTATGAAATGAAATATGGATTATTGATAGATATGGATGGGGTAATTTATGCAGGTGAGGACCTGATCCCCGGCGCTGATGAGTTTATTCATAATTTACTGGTGAATGATGTACCATTCAGTTTTATGACCAACAACAGCCAGCGCACAAGCCTTGAAGTGGTGAGAAAAGTGAGAAAGCTGGGCATTGAAATAGCAGAAAAGCATGTATACACGAGCGCGATGGCTACCGGGAAATTTCTTTCCGATCATGCTCCTAACAGTACAGCCTATGTGCTGGGAGAAGGTGGCCTGTTGACCAGTTTGCATGAAAGTGGTTTGACATTGGTAGAAACAGAACCTGAGTTTGTAATATTAGGCGAAGGCAGAAACTTTACCCTGGAAATGGTACAGCGTGCAGTTGACATGATATTGGCCGGGGCGAAATTTATTACTACCAACAGGGACCCCTCCCCTAAAAAACTGGGCTGGAATAACCTGGGGATCGCGGCCACCACGGCCATGATTGAAGAAGCGACGGGCAGAAAGGCATTTGTAATTGGTAAACCGAGCCCGGTGATGATGCGTTCGGCCAGGAAAGCGCTCGGACTGGAGACAGCGGAAACCACCGTGATTGGCGATACCATGGACACAGATATACAGGGAGGGGTACAAATGGGTTATAAAACCATTTTAACACTGTCTGGCGTATCGAAGAAGGAAGAATTGACGCGTTATGCTTTTAAGCCTGATATGGTTGTTAATTCAGTGAAAGATATTAAGTTTCCTTTGAGGTGGTGGGTATAATGGGTTGATGGCTGATGGCAGCAGGTTGCAGGTCGCAGGTCGCAGGTCGCAGATCGCAGATCGCAGTTCGCAGGTCGCAGGTCGCAGGTCGCAAATTTTTCACAGGGCTTTACCCTGTGCTATTGTATTTCGCCCTTGCAGGGCTGCCCAGTTTGCTTATCCATTGTAAGATATCATTAAAAGGCTTTTTCAGGCTTTTGAATAGAACACACATCATTCTAAAAAATGAGCCTTTGTTTTTGCTTTTACTTCATGAAGCGTTGCGCCGGGCATCAATTCGACCAGGGATAATTGTCCATCCTTATAATTGAAAACGGCAAGGTCGGTAATGATCATATCAACTGCTTTCAATGCCGTGATTGGCAATTTGCAGTGGGGAACAATTTTTGAACTTCCGTCGTTATTGGTATGGGTAAGCAGGATTACGAGTTTTTTTGCGCCGGATGCAAGGTCCATCGCTCCACCCACACCCAGTAATGGCTTGCCGGGAACAGCCCAGTTTGCGAGATTTCCTTCTTCGTCCACTTCCAGGCCACCCATTATGGCTACATCAATATGTCCCCCACGGATCATTGCAAATGAATCGGCGCTATCAAAATAACTGCTACCCTTTAATGCAGTAACGGGAGATTTACCTGCGTTTACGGGGTAGTCCATCGCGCCTCCATCTCCTGCAGGTTCGGGACCAACGCCTAACATTCCATTTTCTGTATGGAGAATAATACCGTCTTCCGGTTTAATAAGATCTGCAACCAGTGTTGGAATACCAATTCCCAGGTTTACAACATCTCCTTTTTTGAGTTCCTTAAATGCACGTCTGGCCATATTCATCCGGTCCTCAGTTACCTTCTTCAAACTTGATTTTACGGATGCAGAAGAACCTAGATCCCCCAGGGTAATATTTGCCTGCACAAGATAATCCACATAACATCCGGGTGTATGAATGATGTTGGGATCCAACTCACCTACCGGTACAATTTCTTCAACTTCTGCAACGACCAGGTCTGCCGCTGTCGCCATGGCCCGGTTAAAATTTTGTTCGGTCATACGATAGGTTAAATTACCAGCTGTATCCGCCTTCCAGGCACGTATAAACGCTATATTCGCCCGGATAGCTTTTTCAAATACGAATGTTTTACCATCAATATTTTTTACTTCTTTATTCTGAGCGATCAGGGTTCCTTCTGATGTGGATGTATAAAAACCGCCAATACCGGCACCACCTGCGCGTATCGCTTCAGCAAGTGTACCCTGTGGAAGTAATTCATATTCCACGATACCAGACTGCGCTGCATTCACGGCATCGGGATTGCTGGTAAAAAAGGAACCAATCATTTTTTTTATCTGCCCATTCAGCAAAAGTTTGCCGCCACCCAAATTTGGTTCACCGATATTATTACCTATATAAGTCAGATTTTTTGTAGTAGTATTGGCGAGCGCGTGTAAGAGGTGAACGGGATTCCCCGTCATGCCAAAACCGCCCCCAAAAATTGTATCGCCATCTTTTACCAATGCGGCAGCGTCTTCTGCACTTATTTGAGGAACTTCTTTCATTTATGATCTGATATTAACAGTGTAATAAATTTTACACAGGGCTTCACCCCTGCTATTGTATTTCGCCCTTTAAGGACTGCCTGGTTTGCTTATCCTTTGTAAGAGATCATTAAAAGGTTATTTCAGGCATCCAACAGACTATTAATACACGAACTTATTGTAGACATGGCATTAGTCTATTAATGACTTTTGGATGATTGCAGGTGTTCAATCTTTTGAATGGTAACCTTCATAATTTCTTTAGCGATACCAATATGTCTTTCCGGGTGCAATGCTTCTTCCCAATTGATATTTTTACCCGTTGTTAATTCATTTAAAACAGCAGGCAAAGATTTTTCTTTCATAACCAAAGCACAAGCCTTATTTACCAATTCAGTGGCCGCTGACCTGGAAATAGTTTTTGATAATTCAAATATTGCCGCTTCAGCAAATACCAGTCCATTGGTTGCATCTATATTTTGCCGCATCCGTTCTTTATTGATGCCCATATTTTTACTGACGATCATCATATGGCTTAAGGCAGTTCCTGTATTTAATATCATCTGCGGAATCGTTATCCATTCCATTGCCATTGAACTGCCATCACGTTCATTTGACTGGATCATGCTTTGTAATTGTGTTGCTGCGAGGCTTGTATTCATCTTTGCCAGGGCCAGGACAGCTTCACTTAATACCGGATTATTTTTATGTGGCATGGTGCTGCTTTTTCCTCCACCTGCCGTGCTCTCCGACAGTTCCGCAATTTCCGTTTGTGATAGTATTAATATATCAGCAGCCATTTTTCCTAACATGCAACTTAACATAGCTAGCCAATTGGTAAACTCTGTAAATCCATCCCGCTGATTGTGCCAGGGAATTGAATGATTTAATCCAAGTTCTGATGCCAACGCGGCAGAAATTTTTTCGTCCTTGTCGTTCCATGCGGATAGGGAACCGGCTGCACCGCCTAACTGTACAACCAGTAACCCCGGTTTCATTTGTTGCAATCTTTCCAAATGGCGGAGTAAAGGATTTGCCCAGTTAGTAATTTTCAAACCAAATGCTATTGGTATTGCATGCTGGCTTCTTGAGCGGGCCATACAGGGGATCATTCCATATTCGCTGATAATGGATGAAAAGTTATTCAACAACAGGTGAATGCGTTTTTCTATTACCGTAATCACCTCTTTAATGATCAACACCCGCGCTGTATCCATGGTGTCCTGTGAAGTAGCCCCGAAATGCAGCCACTCTTTTGCATCATCCGGCAATTGACTTTTGGCTAATGATAATAAAGTAATTACGGGAATACCATTTTGTAAAGTGCCGGCTGATAATTCCCGCGGTGAAGGATGAAAGTTTAACAAATGCCCGCCGATCATGCGAGCTGCTTCGGCCGGAATTATTCCCTGCGCTGACTGGGCCCTGGCCAGCGCTATTTCAAACTGAAGCATATGAAAGATGATTTGTTCTTCAGCGCAAAGATCAGCAAGCTCATCATCGGATAAATATTGTGAGAACATCGAAACATTCGGTGATGGCATATTTATTTATTTATTTCTCCATAAAATTTACAAAGCACATGGGTACCCGATCGATTTGCGAATGAACTCACGGTATCCGCCAATAAAGATGCTACAATTAAACAAGAACCGGGTCATGTAGTTTTTTAAAGGGCGCATTCCAAATTGTCGCTCCTGATTTCGGTCGGTGGGGACACCGACCGAGGCTGGGCCGTGGTTTGTGTCCCCACAAACCACCTGCTGCCGCGACAATTTGGAATGCAACCTTTTATACATCGAAAAACACTGTTTCATTTTCACCTTGTAAATAGATGTCAAACTGATATTCAATACTACCGTTGTTTTCCTTTCGTCTTGCGATCAACGTGTGCCGGCGTGTGGCATCAACATTACTAAAGAGCGCATCTTCTTCGTTTATCTCGTCTGAAAAATACATTCTTGTACTCAGCCGACGCAGGGAACCCCTCATAAACAAGGTAACATTGATATGCGGAGACTGTCCATTTACGGGCCCGGGTTTCACTGTTTTAAAACAAAATTGATGGTCCGGATCCGTGCCCGTACCCAACCTGCCAAAACCCCTGAATTGGTTTTCAGGAGTTGGGCTACCGGGGTATTTTGTTGTATAATTGCCCTGGGTGTCTGCCTGCCAAAGCTCAATCATTGCATCGGGAATGGCCTTGCCATTACCATCGAAAATGGTACCAGTTATATATATTTGCCCGCCTCCGGTATGATCCCCAATGATTGAACCATTTACAATACTATTATAATCGTAACCATATTGAAATGCAGTTAAGCTGTATGCAAAGAATGGCCCTACTGTCTGGGATGGTGTTTGTCGTAATTTTTCCATTATTCAAAAGGTGTTTTAGCTTTTCCATTCATTACGATGTTAAATTCGTAGGCCAGTGCGAAATCAGCATCAGTCCAGTCCATCCGGAACCTGGCAATCAGGAGTTCTCTTGCGTGGCCGGGTACGGATTGAAAGATCGGATCAAACTCAAACAAAGGATCGCCCGGGAAATACATTTGTGTTACGAGGCGATGTTCAAACTGGTGCCCAATCACTGAAAAATGAATATGGTTAGGGCGCCATGCATTGAAATGATTGCCCCAGGGGTAAGCGCCGGGTTTAATTGTATAGAACATATAATTCCCGTCGGAATTGGTAAGCATACGGCCTGCTCCTAAAAAATTCGGATCAAGCGGTGCGTCATGGATTTCTTCTTTATGAATATAGCGGCCTGCTGAATTTGCCTGCCAGATCTCAATCAATACATTCGGCAGGGGCCTTCCATATTCATCCATCACCTTACCAGAAACTTTTATGCGTTCACCAATTGGCTCACCATTCTTACGCGCATTTTTTGTGAGGTCGTTATCAAATTCCCCAATAAAGGATTCACCAAAAGCTGGTAAACTTAGGTCCTTCAACAATTCATTTACCGGCATGAACGGTTGTGTGGGGCTGCGCAGAATGGTCGATTTGTATGCGGGATACAAATGAGGTGGCTGGGTGTTATAGTGGTCGTTGCTGTTCATGATTTAAATGCTTTTTTCGGGATATTGGGATATTTGGATATTTGGATAATAGAGATGCATTCAATATCCCAATAGGATGCATTCCAATATCTTCTTCAATATCTCAATATCTTCTTCATTTTCCTTAAGCCATTTCTTCAAAGGTTTTTTTTGCGATCTTAAAGGCCTTGTTAGCCGCAGGTATCCCGGCATACACCGCGGACTGCAATAAAACTTCCTTTACATCATCTTCCGTAGCGCCGGTATTTTTAGTGGCTTTAATATGCATTGCCAGCTCTTCTTCATGGCCCAATGCCGTCAGCAAAGCAATTACAATTAAGCTTCTTTCTCTTTTGGTTAAGCCCGGCCTGCTCCAGACTGCACCCCATGCACTATTGGTAATATATTCCTGGAAGTCGGCATCGAATGCTGTTTTGCCAGCTTCGGCCTTATCTACATGTGCATCACCCAGGACAGATCGCCGGTTCTCCATTCCTTTTTTATATTGTTCAATATCCATAGGTAAAAATTTTAACCATAATAATCCATTCGCTTTCTTATTTCTTCCGCCGCCGGTTTTCCCGCCCATTGCTCACACAAAAAAAGGCCAAGATCAATTGAGGAAGAAACAGCTCCGGCCGTTATAACTTTGCCGTCTGCTACAATTCTTTGTTGTAAAACTTTCCGGCAATAGGTTGCTAAGGTTTTATATTCGGAGAAATGCGTGGTAGCTGATCTATCCTTTAAAAATCCCGCCGCTCCCAGGATCAGACTCCCGGTACAAACGGATATTTTATATTCAACAGGTTCAGCCGTTTTTATCCAGGACAAAAAATCATGGTCAAGTTGCAATTGTCTTGTACCATGCCCTCCGGGTATAAAAAGCACGTCGTAAGAAGATAACGGCTGCCTTATTTTTTCCGGCACCATTTCCAGTCCAAAATCATCTTTTACCGAAGGGGTAAATGCACAGGTATCCCATGAAATATCTTTAATGTATCCCATCGATTTTAGCCTGCTAAGCGGGTCATAGATCCCAATAAAATCAAGCCATGTTATTCCATTAAAAACTATAAAAGCAATTTTCATAAAATATTAATCCATGTTTGATCACCCGTTTATAAAATCAATAATCAATTTGGTCAATACACCCGGATTATCCACGCAGGGTAAATGCCCCGAACCATCTATCACTTCATACGCAGCACCTTCAACCAGGCCAGCCAGGGCTTTTACGTCGGCGGGTGTTGTTGATTTGTCTTCTGAACCCACCAGGCATAGTGTTGCCACGTTTACCTGCTTTGCAATGGCTGCAAGGTCTGCGTCCCTTATGGCTTCGCAGGTTTGTATATAACCCAGCGGCGGCGTCCGTTCAAGCATGTTTTGATAGCCCATAACCCGGGCAGGTTGCTCTTCCCTGAACTTTTCGGAAAACCATCTTTGCATTACCCCATCTGAAATCCCCTGCAAGCCCTGCTCTTTTACCGCGGCAATCCGGTGATTCCATATTTCGTTGTTTCCAATTTTGTAACTTGTATCACAAAGAACCAGTTTATTAATTATTTCGGGATGATGATAAGCGAGCAATTGTGCAATCATGCCACCAACAGATAAACCTACCACGGTAACTTTTTCAATTGACAGATGTTTTAACAGAGCCAGCACATCATCAGCAAAATCGTCCAATCCTCTTGTGTCAACCGCCGTGCCGGATAAGCCATGTCCTCGTTTATCAAATAGTAATACATTGCCGGCATTTTTTAAGATAGCAACTGTCTCGTCCCAGATACGAAAATCCGTACCCAGCGCATTGATGAATACAAAAGTATTGTCGCTACACGCCTTTGAAGCAGAAGGAATAAACACATAATGTACCAGGATGCCGTTTAAGTTTATGAAGTGCATTTTTTTGAATTGCTGATATATCCGGATAATTCAAATATTCAAATATTTTCCCTTTATATTTCCTTCAACCCCACATAATTCTCTGCAATGGTGGCTGCCTGTGCTTTCGAGATACTTATATAATTGAACCTTGATTTTTGTAAATAATATTCAAAAGAACCATGCACGGCCTGTTTGTGAAAAAGACAGGTCATGAAATTAGAGAAGTCCTGGGCCCGCCAGATCCTTCTCAAACAATCGGAGGAATAGCTTTCCAGGAGATCATTCTTTTTATTTTTATACCAATCGTTTATTGCTGCCGCCATAAAACGAACATCCGCAACAGCCAGATTTAAACCCTTGCCACCTGTAGGCGGAACAATATGCGCCGCATCACCAGCCAGAAATAATTTCCCGAATTGCATATTATCGATCATAAAGCTACGCATTGGCGTGATGGATTTATCAAAAATTTCTCCCCTGTTCAATGAAAAGCCATCAGCCGACAAGCGAAGCGCCAACTCATCCCAGATCTTTTCATCCGGCCAGTTATCAATATGGTCATCATTATCTACCTGCAGGTACAGGCGACTGACTTTTTCCGAACGAAGGCTATGCAATGCAAAACCATTTTCGTGGTAAGCATAAATTAATTCGTCGGTAGAGGGAGCTGCATGTGCTAATATGCCGAGCCAGCTAAATGGATATTCTTTCACAAATTCATTATAACAGTGCCCGGGTAAATTTTTTCGTCCAATGCCATGGTAACCATCACAGGCTGCAATAAAATCACATTCCAGGGTATGTTGTACTTCCTTATGTTTAAAATGAATTAGGGGCGCGGTTGTTTCAATTCCGTCCATCCCGGTTGCAATCGCTTCAAACACAATGGTGACACCCCTTTCAATATTTGCTTTTACCAGGTCTTTCACTACTTCCTGCTGGCCATATATGGTTATGCTTCTGCCATTCGTTAATTCTCCAAATGGCACCCGAATCCTTTTGCCATCAAAGCTGAGGTATACCCCATGATGTTGGAGGCCTTCTTTATTCAGCCTTTCAGCCACTTCCAATTCATTGTAGAGGTCAACGGTATTTTGCTCCAGTAACCCAGCCCTGATCCTTGATTCAACATATTCCCTGCTCCGGTTTTCAAGAATCACGCAATCAATGCCCTTGCTATATAAAAGTAAAGATAACGTGAGTCCTGCGGGGCCCGCACCAATGATCCCTATTTTTGTCTTTTGTATCATTTACCATTCCGGGTTGAAGGTTGATGGTTGATAGGTTATGCCTCCAGGTTATCAATGTGTGACCGGCCGGGTAAGTATTTGTTTGATATTTTAAACCATGATTATTGTTGAAATGACTTTTTATTTCTTCTTCAATGCTTCTCCAATTGCTTTTTGCACCAACGGTTCCATTATTTTATATCCTGCAAGATTAGGATGTACTCCATCATCACCAAGACCTGTTTTCAATCCATTTCTTTCATCGGCCATGGCGGCAAAATAATCGAGGTATACAAAGCCATTCCTGCCGGCATATTCCTTTATCATTCTATTGAGTGTAACAATTTTACCCGCCGGCTGCATACCGGGCTTCCAGGGATAATCATATACAGGCAATACGGATGACAATACCACTTTGATATTATGCGCCTTTGCGAGTTCTGCCATTGAGCCAATGTTAGCAAGGATATTTTCCAGGGTAGTTGGCCCGGTATTACCGGCAATATCATTGGTGCCGGCAAGAATTACTACTACGGCGGGCTCCAGATTAATCACATCCTGCCTGAAACGTAACAGCATTTGCGGGGTCGTTTGACCACTGATACCACGATCAATATAAGGATGATCCATAAAAAAAGCGGAGTCAATATTTTTCCACCCAATGGTGATTGAGTTGCCCATGAAAACGACTCTTTTTTCGTCTTTTTTTGGCGTCGGTAATTTTTTATTTTCCGCTGCGAACTGACCCAAATTTGCCCAATCATTTTTGACCTTTTCCTCCTCTGCCTTTTGCCATTTTTTCAACTGCAGGGGTGTTACCGTTGCAAGAAACCCTGTTGGATGTTCGGGCCATAATAGACCCTGAACATCCAGCCAGTCGCCGAAACGTTCAATCCAGGTATCGGTAGGGATATCCTGCCGGCGCATTCCAAAGCCATGACCGCCTTTTGAATACATGTGCAGTTCTGCCTGCTTCTTTGCTGCGATCCATGAGTTGTATAAACCGGCACTGTGCGATGCAAGTCCTAACTGGTCGTCCGTTGCTGCGCAAATAAAAAGCGGCGGCGCATCTGCCGGGATGTTTTGATTTTTCAGCGCTTTGACATATGCATAAATGGGTGCAGCAAAATCAGGTCGATCAGCAACCGTGGAATTAAATACAGTGCCCATTGTGACGGTACCGCCCGCAGAAAATCCCATGAAGCCAACCCGTTTTGGGTTAACATTGTATTCTGAAGCATGAGAACGTACAAAGGCTATTGCTTTTAATCCGTCCGCAATTGCCATCGTAACGATACTGTCATTCTCCTCATCCAGCTTTTTGAAGTCGCCCATTTTTTTCATCAGTTCTGCCAACGGATCACTGGTAAGGCTATGCACCAACCTGTATTTTAAAACAAATGCCGCAACACCTTTTGAATTGAGCCATTTGGCTACTTCGCTGCCTTCGCTTTCAATGGAGAGAATATGAAATGCGCCACCGGGAGCAATGATAACTGCCGTGCCATTTGCCTGTGAAGCCGGCGGAAGATAAGCTGTAAGCGTTGGCTGCACCACATTGGACACAATACTCATATAAAGCATGTTGGAATTATTGACCTGTTCCTGCCAGGTCCAGTTTTCTGAACCAGGCGCTTTACCAGGATAAAGCGGAATAACTTCCTGGGCATGTATAAGACCAGTCTCAACCAGGATTACCAGCACGGTATAAAATAATTTTAGGCGCATCGTATAGATTTTATTTTTAAAAATAACTAATGTTATGTCAAGTATAAAATGGCTCAAAGTAATTACACGAATTTTTATACACGAATTACACGAATTACACGAATTTTAAACTGTACTCGTTTAATAAATAATACAACCACTTATTGTTAACACTGCACTATTTGAAATGTTCAATTGCGTTACGTTATTAAATTCATTGTCAATGGCGGATACGGGAACATTTGTACTTTGGCAATTGAGCAATCAAAAAAAAGATATTCAAAAGTATTATACTTTTTATATAGTTTATTAATTATTGTTTTGCAGGTTTTTATGCTGTTGAATTATTTGCTGGTATTCATAAAAGCTTTGTTTGGGTATGCGCTCCTGTGTTTTGAAATCTACATGAATAATTCCAAACCGGACAGTATAGCCAAATATCCATTCAAAATTGTCCCAGCCGCTCCATATAAAATACCCTTTCAGATCCGCGCCATCGTTCTTTGCCTGCAGGGCTGCAGCTATATGGCGTTTGATATAGCTGGCACGTAAGGCATCATATACTTTTCCATTAATAACGGTGTCTTCGTTATTATTAAAACCTGCACCATTTTCCGTGATAATTGTTGTTGGATTTCCGTATTCATTTTTTAAACGCATCAGTAGCTTGTATAAATATTCAGGACGAACAGGTCCATTATTCATTTTAACTGAATCCGTATTATTACCCAGCCATGTACTACCCATTGGTTCATTTTCGTCGTGCTTTACCAGGGCGGGCGCATAAAAATTCACTCCCAGAAAATCAGGTTTTTGAGCTGCAAGCAAGGCCATATCATCAGTTGTTGGTTTGAAAGCCGGATCATATTTTTGAAAAGAATCCAATGCCTGTGCAGGATAAGTACCCTTAAACAATGCATCTAAAAACATCCTGTTGAGCAATTGATCCTGCAAGCCGGTGGCTTTGGTATCTTCCTGACTATTTGCATCCATGGGAATACAGGGTGAAAGATTCAATGTAATACCAATACTGCCGCCCAGTTTTAAATCATGATACATTTTTGTTACCCTGGCATTGGCCATTAACTGGTGATGCGCCTTGTTCATTCCCTTTGCAAAACGGATGTTTGCAGGTTCTTTACTCTGGTCTATATTCATCAGGTACTCAGCAACAAAAAATTCAATATACGGTTCATTGAAAGTGATAAACCTTTTTACTTTTTTACCATACCTTTTAAAAACGACGGAAGCATAATTACCGTACCAATTTATCATTTCAGGATTGGCCCAACCACCCTTTTGCAAAAGCGCAACCGGAAAATTAAAATGATACAGGGTTACAACCGGTTCTAATCCGGCGGCAATTATATCATCTATTAACTGGTCGTAATGGGCTAATCCCTTTTCATTTACTTCACCATAACCACCAGGAATTATCCTGCTCCAGTCTAAGGAAAAACGATAAGCATTCAGCCCCAACTTTTTCATTAGTTGTATATCCTGCATGTATTGAGTTCTGTCATACATATTGATAGCAACATTTCCGGTTTGTTTTTCGCCAATAATAAATTGAGTTACCCCAACCTTATTGGTTAAGAAATCCCATTTTGATTCTCCCTTTCCATCGGCCTGCCAGGCGCCTTCCACCTGGTATGCAGCAGAGGCCACGCCCCACAGAAATTTCTCTTTTTGCTGTGCGGAAATTTGCAGGAAACAAATGCCTGACAATAGTACAAGCGTAGTTTTTTTTATTTTGCTCATATAATTGTTTGATATATTATAGTTCACCTCAAACGTTCATCATCAATCTAAAGAAAATTATTCACATATTTTAATCAAAAGTTCTGAAAGAGTTCGACACCTGTTCCGGATACTATTGAAAATACGGGTAAAACAAATGGTATTACCTTATTAAGACGGATAAGGTGACAACGGTCATTCAGTAAAGAATTATGACCATTTCACCGGAACATATTAATTTTCATGGGATGCGACAAGTTTTGGCATTCATCTTTCAGGATAAGGAGTGGACATAGGAGATATCGAGGAACTTTTAAGGCAATTTAGTATAAGGACCACACAACGATATCTGCATGTGGCAAGGGAGAAATTGGTAAATATAAAAAGCGCTTTTGACGACATATGGAAAGAAGGGGGAATAAAATGGTAGATAGATTGCCGCAACCGACAATTCAGAAATGCGTATATTAAGTATTTGATTTTCAATATGAGAAAAAATTGCGATTGCGTATATTTGCGCAAATCGCTGCGTTGGCAGTAATTTTAGCAGACACTATTCAATGAGAAAAAGTTTAACTTTTATATTTCTTTTTTATTGTTCCCTTTCTTTTGGACAATTTGCAATTGTTAAAGGCAAAGACAGTTTATTAAACGTAAGAGAAGGCGGCCAACAGAACAGTAAAGTAATTGACAAATTACCAAACGGACAATTAATCTATTGTTTTGAAAATAACGGTAATTGGACAAATATTGACTACACAAAAAAAGGAAATGAACTTAATGGATATGTTTACAAAGACAGATATGAAATGGTTTCAACCTTTCCAATATTGTCAGTTTCAAAGAAAACAGGCACATCTATTACTTTAAAAAAGGCCACTATTGAAGTGACAATTACACAAAGTAACTTCGATAAAAAGAAACATAAATTCAAATATGTCAAAGACTATCCAACTCAAATAGAACTAATCGACAATAAGAAATATTGGGGTATGGACGGTGGTCTGCCAAAAACGCAATTTGAAAAAATTACTATTAAAGTGGGCCACAAAATAATTTACCTGCCAAAAGTTGCAATGGAAGGTCTTTACGAACCAAGCATTTATAGTGCAGAAGTAAATTATGACAAATCTACCGACACATTTTACATTCAGACAATGAACAGTGATGGAGCAGGTAGTTATTTAGTAATTTGGAAAGTTGAAAAAGGAGTATATATTGACAGACTTGTTGCGTATGGTTTCTAACAAAAAACTACTGCCAACAAAAGTATTTGTAAAAGCTGGGCGGACGGAAGATCAATCAACTGTAAATCGCTACTGTACAGCATCCGGGCTTGACGGAATTCTACTCGTCATTTAGTTGTTAACTTGTATTTTATTTCTTTATTCGGCTGCAGTTCCGGGCTGGACAAGCAATGAATTCCCAGCCTTCACAAATACTCGGTCGTTGGCAGAAATTTTAAAACAAACCTTTCCATTACTAATTTTGGGCCTATTATTTACATCAATGAGGGAACAAATATTAATTTCAAACAGAAAGAAAAAAATCTAAAAATGAGTCAACGAGAACGCATCTATTATTTGGATTGGCTTCGTGTTTTTGCCTTTAGCACCTTAATACTTTTTCACTCATGGCAACCATTTACTAATTTTCATTGGCTTTTATCAAGTGACAACAAGACAATAGTTGCAGATATATTTACTGTTTTCTTTCATACATGGCGATTGTATTTGGTTTTTTTTGTATCAGGAGTTGGAACTTGTCTTGCGTTAAGATCAAGAGGGAAACTATTTTTTCATGACCGCTTTTTAAGACTAATTGTACCTTTTGTATTTGGAGCTATTGTGATTGTACCATGTCAATACTACTACCAAGGCCTGCAGGCAGGCACAGGTACTACATTTGTTGATTTCATGATTAACTATCCAAAGTTTATAGCTAATAAGGACTTATCTTTCGATCCCTTTTTGTGGATTATTGAAATTGGCATACATCTTTGGTATTTGCCCAACTTATTTATTATTACCTTACTCACTTTTCCAATTTTAAATCGTCTAAATGCAAAAGGGCTTTCTGACGCATTCATGCAAAAACTTACTGGACGGCCAAAATTGGTTTTACTGTTTTCCGTGCCCATCATCTTTATATTAATTATTCTCAAACCAATTTTTCCAGATTATACGAGTGTCGCAGACTTTTTCGTCTTCACATGTTTTTTTCTGTATGGATTCATTTTCATTAGGGAGCACGAACGGCTAATGCCTGTTATAAATAAGAATAAAAACATACTCTTGATACTAGGAATTGTAAGTTCGCTGGCACTAATAGGATTTCTTCTGGTTGAACCTCTGAGAAAGGCCGCCTTTGATCCGGAATACAATCTAAATCATCTCATCGTCTCTGTTCCCATTGGCTTGTCAGCTTTTAGTTGGACTTTTTATTTTGCGTCACTTTTTTCGCGAAAATGCAATTTTAATACTAGAGTATTAGCTGAATTAAATAGAAGTATTTTGCCGGTGTATATTGTTCACCAAAGCATTATAGTGGTAGCAGGTTTTTATATAATCAAATATGTTGATAGTGGCTTTTTAGAATTTATATTGATTTTTCTGACGACCATATTGGGATCAGCGCTTACATACTATTTCATTAAAATGTTCAAAGCTTCACGGTTCTTATTTGGTTTAAAATAAATTAAATAATTTTACGACACACGTAAGATTATTCTACCGGAATAAGATTGAGATGCAACATTTAAATAAAAACATTTTCTAAACTATTAACGTCAAATAGTAGCGGCAACGATAACTGAAATGAAGTTAAAAAACTTCTGCCAACAATGCATTTGCAAAAGCCGGGCGGGACATTGAAACTTGTACATCATCAACATGGCAGCTGTGGTTCGGGCAGGACATTTTCTATTTAGCTTTTATCCGTAACTTCTACTTAATATTTTCAATTTAGCATTGGTTTCGGGCTTGACCAGCTTTGAAGTCCCGGCCATCGCAAATGCAGAACGTTGTACGTCACCCTAAACAGCATCCTACCCAAATTCAAGTTTGCATGACTTTGCCACACAACCCCACGCTATTTTTAGCACATTGCAGGGCACACAAACCCCTGACACAAGCCAACCTTGCAAAGAGCTAAACATACCAACGCACAGCCCACCCACCCCAGCGGACGGAATAGTAATCAGCTTCACCTTAACTATCAGCTCTACAGCAATGTTCAACTTTAGACATGGCAGCCGTTACAGCAAAAAATATTACCAAATTCCAGCGGACACTTCTCACTTGGTACCACACTACAGCAGATATTTTTCCTTAAAACAAACGGTTAACGCATTACCCAATAATTATTGCAGAGACCTTATTGCACAACCACTTTCTGTATCAAATCTTTGTTCTCAGCCAGTCTTAAAATGTAAGTTCCCGGTGTAAGAATGCTCAATTGTACCTGTGCATTGTTATGCATATTTTGCTGCTTCACTAATATGCCTGCCACATCATATACCATCAATACATCAGGTTTTACTAATCCATTTACCAGCACATTTACAGGGCCGGTTGAAGGCATTGGCCATACCTGCATTACAGTTTGCTTGTTGCCATTTCCTGCAGCTACTCTGATAGTTGAATAAGTAAACCTTCCATCTATATCTTCCTGCTTCAGACGGTAATAAGTTTTACCAGTGAAATTATTAGCATCAGTTTTTATGTCGCTCAAAGGAAAAGTGCTGTTGCCTCCCGGTGCAGATGAGTTTACAAAACCAATTTCCACAAAATTGGTTTCACTTTCTTTTCTGCGTTCAATGTTAAATCCGTTGTTGTTTATTTCCTGTATAGTTTTCCAATCTAATTGTACAGTTGTGTTATTTAAACGTTTGGCATAAAATTCTAAACCTGTTACGGGTAAAGGCCCGCCTGCTGGTGATAATGTCCAGAGTGAGAAATCGGCTATCCCTGTTTTTTCAAGATAGTTGGTAATTCCATTACGGGTGTTTGCTGTTTGTACTGTCCAGCTTGCTCCATTGTTGCTGCTCTTAAACAGGTCTATTACTGCCTCTCCTAAGCCATTCATTTCAGCATCAAAATAATTAAACCGCAAGGTTGCATTAAGAGCAGTATTGTTGGTTGGTCCAATATCGTAGTAACGCAATATACTTCCTGTAATACCCGAACCTGATTGTGCTTTGTGCTCTCTTTTAAAAATTACATTTCCCAGATTTACAGAAGAGGTGATGATTGCCCCAGGATTGCCTGCGTTAACAGCGTTTGGAGCATTCATACTTAGGCTTCGAAAAACATAGCCGCCTGATGCACCAACAACCCTGCTATTTTCGTTTTCATTTTGTAAAAATCCGGTTGTACCCAAATCAATTTCCTTATTATTTAGTTCCAGCAAACCGGATGTAAATACAATAGCATTAGAAACAAGGGCATCGTTTTCCAGTGATAATTTTATGGCGGCCGTCTTTGCTATTTCCAGGCTATAAAAACTAGTTATAGCAGTTCCTTTAATACTGTTTGCCATAGTTCCGGTAAAAAGCACAGTACCGTTTCCTGGTACAAAACTGCAGTAATTTGTAAAATCCATATCTGCAATGCTGATTTGTCCGTTGCCGACTTCTACAAGCTGGGCTCCCGAAGAAATATGCAATTACGAAAACGCAAGTATAGAATAACAGCTAAATAGCAGAATAAATAATATTTTCTTCATAATATAAATGATTTTTGAAATTACCGATACAATTTTCATTTTACCAACCTGTAATTTATAGCATCAGCTTTTGGACAAACTAATATTGCTGCGTCTCTGATGTATTACATCTTGCAAGCCAAAATATTGTCCATCCCTATATCAAGGCTATACTCAATTTTAGATCGTAAATGGTTAAACGAGAAACCTTCTATCTGCAACCTTTTTTTTATTTCGGTGGATATTCCACAAATCAGCTACACAAAACTGTCTGTGCTTATTATTAGTGAAATCTTTTACAAGTGTTTCTTTTACATCGGTTACCAGGATGTCCATTTCTGTTTTACTTATTGGTATAAATACATTTGCCAATTGCTTTTTCATCATTAGTTATTTTATTTAAATTGATTTATATTTTATGATCCAGATTTTATTTGTTTAATAATTATGTAAACCTATCACCAGGATAAGCAGGTTTCAAGTAGTAAGTAAAGATTTTATTTTGGGGCAATAAAAAACCATCGTTTCATTTACTTCTTAGGTCATTTCTTCCAGTTGTTCCCAATTTATCGTTACCCCCGGATTAAATACTTTAATCTTTATGTCTTTTTATTAAATTATATCAACCTGTTTGTTGAGCGAATTTTTGAATTAACAGGTAAAAGATGCTGTAAAGTTGTCTAAGTGAGTTACTCTACGAATTTATTCAACATACACAAAATCTCAGAACAAATCTTTCTAAAATACAAGTAGTGGTAAAAGTGATTAGAAGCGGCTCGGATACTACTCAAGCCGCTCTTTATTATCAATTACCTTATTGTTTAGTCATGTCTATTTTCCCGCCGTCCGTTGCATTATTATCACTGCCCCATGTGCCTGTTAACTTGTTTGTAACAGCGTTGAAACTGGCACTGATAGAATACTTGTTGTATGGAGAGAAAACCATTGTATAAGTAGCGGTTAAGGTGTTGCCGTTTAACAGCCATGTACCCTGGCCAACCACGGATCCATTATGTATGCTGATCTCCTGGAAAATACCTCCTGCTTTGATTTTGTACTTTTGATCGTTATCCGGTACTTCATTATCAAATCCGTACTTTCCTGCATACAAACCTTCTACTGTAACCTTTGCAGGCGGTGGGTCTACATCATCTTTTTTACATGATGCAAAAAGGGTTGCGAAAATCATTACTGCGGCAAAAGTTTTCATTAACATTGCGGCGTAGTTGTTTAAAATTGTCATTGCTTAAATTTTTATTTTGTTTAATATTTTTGATTACGGTGTAAAAGTATATCGATGTAAAGCCGGGAAGAAACAGTGATGAGCAAATGGTAAATATGGATGAGAGAGCAGCAGAATTATTTTCTTACTTTGAAATAATTAAAACAACAGCAGCACTGAAACAACAAGTAGCTATTAATATGCAAACGAAAGGAGTATTGAACCAGTATTTTTTTGCAAGCCATAAATAAAATAAAACCGTAACAATATTTAGCGAAAGAAACAATGGGTTTTGTAGAACATCAATATATTGAATGGCCGCAAATAAATTTATCAAGCCAATATAGATAGCACCGGAACTGTGGCTTGCATTAAATCCTCTCCATGCTTTCCACATCGTGGTTTGTTTTGTAAGTACGGGAAAAGAGGATTTCATTGCTTCATCAACCGTTTTATTTCTCGAAGAAAACTTATTGGTAAAGAATGTATAGAGCAGGTGAATAGTTCCTAATATAATAAAAGGCAATGAACCGGCTATCCATAAATATTTTGCAATCATGATTTTTTCCATTTCAAATCAACTGTGTATAGTTTTTCTAATTGCTTTTCATTGAAGGTTGCCGGCAAAAGACGCAGGATGAAATTGCGAATGGAAATGAGTGTCCTGTTTTCCAGTTGCGCCAGGCGTCCGATTTTTGCAGAGTTATTGATAATGTAATGTGTTCTCTCAAGTCTTCTTTTTTCAAATGCCTGGAAGGCTTTTTTTATATCTGGGTTATTGCTGATCTCAGCAGCAAGGATAACAGCATCCTCTATTGCCTGGCAGGCGCCCTGTCCTAAATTCGGCGTGGTAGCATGGGCCGCATCGCCAACCAGTAAAATGTTTTCAAATGCATATTTATTTATTGGTTCAATATCGAGAATATCTCCCCAAATCAGGGCATCGTTTTTTGTAGCGGCAATTATATCGGGAATTGGCCCATGAAAATCTTTAAAGTGGTTTAGCAGATCATTAGTGCTGAACTGTTTCATCACAATATCATTTTGTGCAGCATTGATACAGGCGAACCAGTAAATTTTATTATTGGCCAATGGAACAATACCAAAGCGGCCTTTGCTGCCCCATGTTTCAGAAGTTTCGGAAAGCTTGAAATTACTGTTATCAATTATTGCCCGCCAGCAGGTATAGCCTGCATATCTTGGTTTTGAACCAGGGATAAGTAGCTGGCGTATCGCAGAATGAATGCCATCGGCTACAATTAAAAAATCAGTTTGATGAGTTGTTTTATCGCTGAAAGTAAGCGTTAATGATTTTTCAGCCCTTTCAATATTTATTACTTGTTTACTAGTGTGAATATTTTTGGAATCAATTTTAGAAAGTAACAAGCTTTGCAAAGCAGTACGATCGATAGTAAAATTGTCAACTCCAAATTTTTCACTCATCCTGCGGCTATCCGTTTTTGTTAGCTGCTTTCCTTGTTGACTATAAATGGTAAATGCGGGTAATAACCGTCCGTGTTTGACGACTTCATCTGCCATAGATAGTTCCCAAAAAGCTTTTATTGCATTTGCACCAAGGCCCAGCCCGGCACCAACCGTTTTATAGCACGGGGCAGCTTCAAATACTGTTGCTGTAATTCCTATTTTTTGTAAGGCAATAGCTGTAGTGAGTCCTGCTATGCCACCCCCTATTATTGTAAATCTTTCAGTCATTAGTTTAAATATTTTACACATTTCACCGGTACTAAATTCATAATGTCTTTTTTACAGGTAAAACAATACAGTATCGATATTGGGCAAAAAGGCAAATTTTGTAAAACATCAACATTTGAAGGACTAAATATAAAATTATCGTCTAAGCATTTACGAGTCCGTGATTTGAAATATGTTCATACGGGTTTCAAATGCCCGATCTAAAACTATTGATTGAATGTTGGAATACTGCCGGTTTGTTTGTAGTGTGCCATAACTGTAGTTGGGGCAATATGTAGCTAAACATTTGCCCGTTCAGTGTCGGTTTTACAATGCTCTTGTTGTAACCCATAGCTGTTTATTAGTTGATCATTGTTTTTCTGCGCGCTCAATTTGTTCTGAAAATTAAGATAATCCATTAATCCCACTACATCAGCGGCCATATCTGACAAAGAATACGGCACTGTTGAAAAGTCTCCTTTTGACGCCGCTTCATAATCAGGAACCGGAACATTTTCAATATGTGTAGATAGTCCTATATCTCTGTTATCAAAGCGAATTATCTGCAAGTTTCTATTTACAAGTTCCGAGCAGAAGCCATCAGCCCAGGAAATCATTTGTGCACCAGCACCCATCAACAGAAATACCGGTGGCGCATCATCTTTGCCAAATCGTTGATAAGCGATGTCAATTTTAGATGGCCCAACAACCAAAGCTTTTTCTACTGTCATAATAATTAAATTTATTGTTTGGTGATGTTAATTTAGTTAAATATTCCAACATATATAGCCTCTGAAAGGTAGATAGTTAGCAGCAATTATAGTCAAGCCTGCATCATCATCTGCATTTGCTCCGTTAATTAGCAATTCAACATATAGTCCATCTCCGGTAACCGCACTAATAGCTAAATCAGATTCTATTTTATAAATACCTTTAACCGGAGCTATGAAAGTATTGGGATTAACAAAGGTACTGCTAAGAAGAAAATTATTTGAAACGTTAAATTCTTCCGTATTAAAAGGGACAATGCTGGCAAGATCTGAATTTAGCGGAATGCCGGTGTACCTTACAGCAAACGCAATATTATCATCTGCACTGCTAACCAATTTTTCCCATGCAGGGGCTGTGGCAGTTCCATAATTAAAGTAATAACCTGCACCTGTTGTTAATGATGCATTCGTATTATAAACCAATAAACTTACTGCAGGTGCAGGAATAGTAGCGTCTACGGCAGACACTACATGTACTCTTGGAATAAGCATACCTTTATCTGTATTTTTAATTTCCAGGGTAGCACTTGTTGCCGGAGTGGTAGTGCCATTGCCTACGTTTTGAGAATATGTTCCGTTTGTTATTAAAAGGAGAAGGCTTATAATCATTTTTGTGTACTTATACATAGTTTTTAATTCTTTATACTTCAAAACTATATAACAACAAAACGGAGACAAACTGCGAATGAGCAAATGGTAAAAATGGTTGAGAGAAAAGCAAAGCACCTGCTAAAGTAAGTAGCAAGTTTTAACTAAATACAGGATTTATCTAATCAAAACTTTGAGAACAGCTCCACAAACTCATTCTTTTTTGTACGGGAGATACTTACGGTAGAACCATCATTCATCACCACATATCCACCATCTCCCCGAACATATTTTTTTATTTGGTTGAGGTTTATCAAAAAAGAATTGTGAATGCGGTAAAAATCCTGCCCCGATAGTGTTTCATCAATTTCTTTCATTGGTTTTGAAACCAATATCTTCTTTCCTTCCTTTAAGACAACTTTTGTATAGTTATTGTCCGACTCACAAAAAATAATATCTGATGTAGATACAAACAACAACCCATCTGAAGTGGTTAATGCAATACGGGGAATGGTTTGTTTTTCTGTACTACGCATGTGCTGCATCAGCATTTCCATCTGTTCCTTTAATGGCGCTGCTTTCTTTTTTTCTATCCGTTCAATTGTTTTCACAAGGTCATCCGGGTCAACTGGCTTCAGCAAATAATTTAATGCACTGAAACGAAATGCTTTTATTGCAAACTGGTGATAAGCCGTAACGAATACCACATCAAAAAATAGTTCACCAAATTTCTCAAGCATATCAAAGCCATTCATGTTGGGCATTTCTATATCCAGGAAAACAACATCAGGCTTATACTGGTTGATGGCTGCAATTCCTTTTTCGGCACTATTGCATACAGCTTCAATCTTTACCTGCGGGCAATATGCTTTCAACAGCATTTCCATTACTTCCAGGCTATCGGCTTCATCATCTATTAAAATACAGCGTACCATAATTTTTTATTTTAACTATTAAATAGGTATTGTTACAATAACTTTTGTTCCTGTTGCTTCACCTGCTGCATTAGCAAGGTCAATAATCTGTATGCTCGCATTTAGCGAAGTATATTGATTGAGCATACTGATCCGTTCTTGTGTAAGTTTCATACCAAGCGATTTATTGGTATTGGCCGATTTACTTTTCATTTCCCTGGCTTTTTCTCGTCCTATGCCATTATCTTCTATGATGCAATTCAGCATATAATCTGCAGTTTTTTTAATCGACACGGTTAGATGTGCATCCGTTTCTTTATGCAGCAGGCCATGCCAGATAGCATTTTCAACATAGGGCTGTATAATTAATGGTGGTACCTGCAGGGTATCAACCCGCACATCTTCGTCAACAATAATCCCATAAGTAAATTTATTGCCGAACCGAAGCGATTCCATTTCAATATATAATTGTAATGCTTCCAAATCATCTGACAAAGCAACTTCTTTACTGTTTGAATTATCCAGTATCAACCGGATAAGCTTTGCAAACCGGGTAAGATACCTGGAAGCATTAATTTGGTCATTTTTAAGGATATATTTATTGATGGAATTAAGTGAATTAAAAATAAAATGCGGATTCATCTGTGCCCTTAATGCCCGCATTTCAATCTCGGTTTGTCTTTGCTTTGCCTGCAGTAATTCCAGTTCTATGTTTTTCTTTTCTTCTTCTGCTTTCATTTTTTCCTTTGTAGTCTTTTGCCAACTGCTGAAAAATATTCCGGCTGCAAGTAATGTGTTCATCAGGACTATAATTCCAAAAAACATTATCCAGGAAAGGGCAACAAACTGTGCCGTAAAAAAAGAAGGGAAATAAGGTTTTGCCAAATTATACAACAATAGTAAAGGAGGCGTTAATACAAATAATGATATAATAATCTGTAAAAATACACGCCGGGAAAAACTTTTGCTATAAGGTATTTTTTTGTCAAGATATTTTGCAAGGGCCCTGATAACATACCAGAATAATAGCAAGAGGCAATACTGGCCGGCAAACCAAAATAGGTGTACGGTAAATGAAAGTTGAGGCACTAAAACAAGCCTTACAATACTTACCAGTAATGTAAACAAAATAAATCCGGCATAAGGAACATATCTCCAGCTCATTGAATGGTTTTGTACTGCCTCAATATTGTGCAGCAGAAATTTAAATTTATATATTTTATTTGGCATTTTACAGGATATTAGTTATTTCAGCTTAGCTTCCACTAATTTCTTCAATTCATCAATCTGCTGCTGTTGTTCTTTTGCAGCCTGCAACAATACCGGTACCATATTGGCATAAGCCACCGATTTCTTCCCGTGTTCATCCGTCATTACTAATTGTGGAAACTGCTTTTCCACTTCCTGTGCCAGCAAACCAAGCTGTTCCTCATTGCCCCTCGCAGTATCTTTCCATTGATAGGTATAAGCATTGAGTTGAGAAATTTTGCTCAATGTGTTTTTAAGCGGCGTAATATTTTTCTTTAAACGTTCATCTGAATTTTGGAAAAGCGTTCCTGTAAGAGTGGCATTGCCATTTCCACTTAAAGAAAATATGTAGCCTTTTGCTGAATAATAGAAATTAAGCTTTGCCACATCATTGTTGCCCAATATTGGCTTAGTGTATGCTTCAATATTCCAATAGCCGGGATTGGCATTTTTAAAACTGATCCTGCTGTAATCGTTCTGTGCTTCTTCTAAAACTAATTGTGGATTTGCTGCCTGGCTGTTATGTTTTATATGTAATAGCCCTGTAGGTGTGTTGGTACCAAATCCCGTTTTGCCATTTTTTAAAATCATCATGGCATTGCTCCTTGAACCACCTCCCCTTCCATTACCAATTGTAAAAATGGGGTCGGTACTTATCCATTGGGTAGCATTACTACCAACAAGTGTATCATTGTTTACACCTAATACTATAGATTGGTAGCTATTTGTATTATTATTATATCCAACTGTAGTACAATATTCAGCATTATTTATATTACTGTTTCCAAATGCATAAGAATAATTGCCAACTCGATTATCTACACCTATTGCAGCGGAGCCAGACCCAGCCTGGTTATAATGGCCAATTGCAGTTGCATAACTACCCTGACTGGTATTAGTTGAGCCTAATGCTAAACTAAAAAAGCCTGATGTTACATTATCAGATCCTGCTGCAAAATTTGCAAAGTCATAACCACGATTATTAAAACCCAAAGTAGTAGAATAGCTGCCCACGGCCTGGTTATAAACACCCATTGCAGTTGTACCAACATTCTTAGCCTTGTTTTGGTGGCCGGAAGCAAAAGAAAACTTGCCAATACTGTCTGCATCCCAAATACTGCTATCCTGTGTGGTTGCGCTGTAAGAAATTAATGTACCCACTACACCAGCTCTGAAAGCATATTTGGATGGTATCCACATCATTTTACCACCGCCACCGCTGGTATCCCTTCCAAACAATACCGTTTTATTTTCTGCTACATTAAATGCCGCTTTGGGCGTAGCAGTACCTATGCCTATACCTTGTGCATGAGCATTGATAGTAATAAGCGTAATAGCAAGTAACCCAATTAATTTTTTCATTGCTTTTATTTTACTAATGAAAAACTAAGGTAGAAAGCAGAAAAGCCCGGGGAAAGAAGTGATGAGCAAATGGATAACCGGATTGAGAGATTGGTTAAGAATTGGTTTTGCTTACACCGCCTATATCTTGTAAATAAAAAAAACACCCCGAATTCAGGTGTTTTTAATGCCTGTCTATTTTTTCTCAATCCCGTTTTGAAATAAAGCCTGCCCATATCTCTATACTTAGAAATATACTATGAAAGGCAATGCCGCCAGTACGCATAAGCATTCCATTCTCTATAGTAGCAAAAAGGTTCCAATACATACCGTATGCGATAAGAACGAGTGCATGGGCTGCAGCGCCTACCCGGTTCCATTTTCTTACATTCTCCTGGCGGGATACCATTATTAAAACAAACCCAATAAGGGCAAAAAGTAAATAGGCCTGCAGCAAACCGGCATGTACTAATTTATCTTGTTGCAAAAATGTAAAAATACCGGTTCCAGATAATGCGCCCATTGTTGATAGTGTTGCCAATGCGGTACCTGTTACCAGTGCTACCGTACCGTGTATTCTTAAAATTCTTTTTCTTACTGCTTCCATTTTATATGATTTTTAGTTCGTAAAACTTATTTTAACAGTATTAAATTGCCTTTTCTATGTTAAGAAAAAGTTGCTGATGCTGATTAATAAATATCTTTTGCATGAGGGATTTAATGGGTAACACTGTTTTAAATTTTATTTCTTCATGAATGATGGTATGACCGTATGCCGGAGCAATACTGAACATCATTTCAATGAGAGCAATCTTCATTACTGTAGCTTTGATGCTTATTTTCTTTGTTTCTATGTTACTGTTTACAGTTACAGGATAAGTGAAAGAAAAAGGAATGAGGCCAAACTTCATAGTTTCAAAAACTAAATAGCGGTTGTCTTTTATTATTTCCATTTTAGTTATAACAGGATGGACGGATACAAATTTTTGCATATCGGCCAGGTAGTGAAAAACAATATCGGCCGGTTTATTTACTCTATAACTTAGTTTCATTTGAATATCGTTTTTATTGCCAGCCTCTCTTTAATTTCAAAATCATTTTCCTAATCATAACAGGCACAATTATTTTATGAAAAAACTTAACCGGTAAAAAATACAGCCTTCCCAAAAAATTGTGCAGCAACACCGATGTAGAAAGGGTAAATTGGTATGTATCCTCTTCCCCTTCAGCACAATTGAGATAAAAAGAAACCCAGTAATCAAGATGTTTATCCTCTTCTCCGGCCACTATTTCATTTTCCGCTACATTAATTATTTTAAACAACCCTATTTTTTCTCCCCGTTGTAATGAGGTAGCTTTTTTCACGTCGCCTATTACTGATTTAAGGTCAAAAGGTTTTACAAGCAAGTTTCGCAGACACATCATTACCCTGCCCAACATTGTTGATGATTTGGAAAAAGCTAATACCATGTCTTCCACAGCTAATGGCCGCTGAGATTGAAATGTGCAGGTATAGGCATCCATATAATCAACCCAGGCAATATCCTTTGATGATAAAAATTTCTTTGTTACTTCTTTTGTAGTTATTAGCATGACTCAATTATTTTAGTATGAAGTTTGTTTAGATGCCCAACTTTTAAAACTTCAAACACAAAAGTAAAATCGTGGCAAAGCTTGTAGAAGACCTGATGAGTGAATGGATAACTGGAGTGAGAGAATGGTGAATATCCAATACTTCAAAATAAAAAAACGCCTTTTACAGACAAATACCAATTAGTGAAAAGCAGGAAAAAAGTTTAGGACTTATTTATGTCTAAAAAATAATTGACACAACAATGAGAAACACGGTTACACAGCCTTGGACAATCAAATGGAGCAAATGCAAAGTCTCTTATAACCAACGCCACAAGGCAAGCACATTGGCAGGCACACAAAACCAACAGCGCAGAAGTCAACCTGCCAAAGAGTTTGCCTTCTGCTCGGCTTGGGTAATAGTCTTTAGGTTGACACAGTAGAAATACAAGATTCTTATAACTGACAGACAGAAGAGCGAACGTACATGGGTATTGCTAAAAGTTTGGCTGGACGGAAGATCAATGTGCGGTTATACGCAACTCAACTCCAGTTCGGGCTGGATAAGCAAGTATTCAACTTTAATTTTTAACTTCAACAAATAATTCCAATCGGCAGCGGTTGTGGGCGGACGGAATGCTAATCCCAAACCTTCAGCAATAACTGGTCGTTATGCGTCAGCTTACTGACCAGCCACACTTACAAAAACTTAAACTAAAAAAATGAAAAACACACTTTTAGTTATCCTAACAACATTCGCCTTAACAACCTACGGACAAGACAAATACAACTATGTCAGTTTTAATAAGCTGACAGAAGTAGAAGGAACAGAATATGTTATTGCCCGAATTGAAAATTGGGGTAAAATAGAAGGTTTAAAAAACAGATACCTTTTGTTTATCAATACTAAAAGTGGACAAACAACCCAGGTTGACTTTCCAAACGAAGGATATTTTCAGAAAGTCGAGCAGGTGAAAATTGACAGTCTAGGAATTAATTGTTTACTTGTTTCAGCACAGACTGTCGACCTGGACGGAAAGAAAGGAATTGACTGGAATGACCCAACTCAAATTATAGTTTTATCAACTGACGGAAAACAAAAAACTCAACTTACTGACAGCAAATTATTTGTAAGTACCTGGATAGTTAATAAGACAACAGGAACTATCATTATTACTGGTCACTACGACACAAATAATAATGGCAAACACGACAAAACAGACAAAAACGAAATTGGAATTTACGACTTGAAAACATTAAAACTAAAAAGCAAAATATAAAGCCGAACGCACAACATTGCATTGGCATTATGGCGGCTGACGAATATAGGCTCAACATTTGTGCTACTATTTAGCCTTTGTGTTATATTCGGCTGACGGAATGCTTTCCGCCACAACGCCAATGCTTCAACGTTGAACTGTCATGCTTAAGTGACCTCGAATAACGACTATTTTGTATTTTTAGTAGACCAATGTGCATTACGCAATTTCCAACCCTGAGATGTTTTTTCAGCAATTCCTGTAAAGTAGCCATCCTCTGATATTGTTTTTCCCGAAAAATCAGTAATGTCTTCGTGAAAGGTTGCTGCTACATTAGCAAACTTTAGAGTGAGTGGATCAATAAGGATATTGCTCCAACTCAATTCTATTTTTTTAATATTTTTGACAAGAATATTTTTTATGAAGTTTGTTGCGGAATCATTATTTTGAAATACAAGCCGACCTTCTGAAGCCATAAAAAACTCAGGAGTATTTTCAAAGTATTTAAGCCATGCAATAGACCCTTCCCGAGAAATATCTTTGGCGATCGATTTAGTCATTCTCATAACAGTACCCTGGACGTCTGTGATTTGCTTTGGAGTAAGAGATTTTGCATTATTATTACAAGAAATGGCAATGCAGAAATACAAAAATGATATCACAATCACACTAAGTTTAGCTTTCGTCATAAACATATTCTTCTTATTCATCTATCATAAAACTACAAAATAAACTTACAATATTAAATTCAAGAAGCCGAACAGCCAAAATAAACTAACGTTAGAATCACAGTCAACCACAAGGAACCTATGGGTTTGACAGAGTTTTTAAATTTCAACCAAAAGGCAACGCCATGAGTTAAACTGTTTTGCACTCAGTTTAGCCGGATAACAAACATGTCCGGTGAAGAATTCGGCGCTAACCTATCCGTGTTCAATACTGGCAACAGGAAAACCCCATGTACCGCCTTGTTTTTACTAACAGGGCAGGCTACTGATTTTTGCGAACATTCAGCTACCGTCACAATGACAAAATAATTGATTAACTTCGACTCAATAAATTTAGTAGTATGGTAATTGAAAGGACAAGTAAAGAAGTTATTATTCGACTTCCATCATACGTGGATACAAAAGGGCTGCAACGTTTAGTTGACTATCTGACCTATAAAGAAGCGACTTCAAAATCTAAAGCCAGGCAGTCCGAAGTAGACGCATTAGCCAAAGAAGTAAAAAAGGATTGGTGGGCAAATAATCGTAGCCGGTTTGTTAAATGAATATAGTAGTTGACGCTAATATTATTTTCAGTACGCTATTGAATTCAAATAGCAATATCGCAGACCTACTTTTCAATTCTGGTGAAACTTTCGATTTCTATAGTTCCAGCTATATGCGTCATGAAATTCAAAAACATTGGGAAAGGCTGAAAAAGATTTCAAAATTATCAGAGGAGCAACTTCAAATATCTTACACACATGTCCTTTCAAAACTTAATTTCATTAACGAAGAAATAATACCTGTAAAAACATGGTTAGCTTCGGAACAGCTCACCAGGGGTATTGATATAGACGCTGCCAGAGCCACAGTTATTACTACAAAACAATCTGATGCTATTTCTGTTGCTCGTGACATAGCTAGAAACAATAGTTCCGAACTAATTGTTCATGGCAGAGACGGGAAAATTAGAGAAAGGAATAGTTATGGGAATGACCCTTATCCGCCTTAAGGGTAACTTTTATTTATTCGAAAAAAACGTCAGGTAGGTTAGCACTGCCTTCAACATTGGGTTTGGCTGAACAATAAAAAGTTACATGCTATGATAATTAACAAGAGAATATTGGTGATAA
>JBDTWP010000035.1:0-29811 GCA_040006615.1 Ferruginibacter sp. | reverse complement strand
AATGCATGAAACAATGCAAGAAATAATGCATGAAATAATGCATGAATCAATGCATGAAACAATGCAAGAAATAATGCATGAAATAATGCATGAATCAATGCATGAAACAATGCATGAAACAATGTGAAAGAATCAAATTCTAAATAAAAAATCCAGCTTTATAAAATAATAAACATGAAACAAAATAAACTACTGCTATGCTCCTTATTTGCGGCAGCGCTCTTATTTGGCTGTCAAAGCAAACAGGCAAAAAAAATTGAAACTCAACAGACGGGATCGAAATTAAAAATCGAAATCATCGATTCGGAAGCATTAAGTATCCTGGATAGTACTGCCACAATCGAAGTGATCGGTAGTGGATTTAAATGGACGGAAGGACCACTATATATCAGGGATGGTGATTACCTTATTTTCTCTGATATCCCTGATAATAAGATTTACAAATGGAAGGAAGGGGAAGCACTTACCACATACCTGACGCCTTCAGGAAATACCGGTCCTCCAAAAAGAATAAAAGAACCAGGTTCTAACGGACTCTTACTTCACCCCGACGGGCACTTGGTTTTATGCCAGCACGGCGACAGGCGTTTGGCAAAAATGATTTCACCGGTAAATAACCCGGCACCTCAGTTTGTAACCCTGGCCGACAATTATAAAGGGAAACGTTTAAATAGTCCCAATGACGCTGTTTATCATCCTGATGGCGATCTTTATTTTACCGATCCGCCTTATGGTTTAGGAGAAGGAATAAAAGATTCTACTAAGGAATTGGATTTTCAGGGAGTATACCGGCTAAAGCCAGGCGGTCAGTTGGACCTGCTTACCAAAGACCTGATGTATCCAAATGGTATTGCACTTTCACCGGATAGTAAATATTTGTATGTGGCCAGTTCGGACTTTGCAAATTATATATGGATGCAATATGAACTTGATTCAAATGGATTGGTAAAAAGCCAACGGATCTTTTACCAGGTACATGCTTATGAAGGTAAAAATCTGGGTGCGCCTGATGGAATGAAAATAAACAGGAAAGGTTACATCTTTGCCACAGGCCCTGAAGGCGTATGGTTGTTTAATCCCGGAGGAAAACTGATCGCCCGCCTGTATACAGGACAGCTTACCTCCAACTGTGCTTTTTCAACTGATGAGCGAGTATTATTTATGACCTGCGATGATTATGTAATGCGTTTAAAGTTGAAAAAATAAGGAAGACTGGCATAAAATCGATGACAGCGTTCCCCTTCAAAACTGTAAATTGTAAACCGAAAACTGAAAACCGTAAGCCGCAAACGGTAAACAGTAAACTGTAACCGTAAACTGCAAACCGTAAACTGTAAACCGTAAACTGTAAACCGTAAACTGTAAACCGTAAACTGTAAACCGTAAACCATAATAACATGACTCCGGACGAAAAATTCACTGCATTAAATTTGACATTGCCTCCTGCACCAAAACCCATCGGTGTATACAAACCTTGCTTAATTGATGGCAAACATTGTTACGTTTCTGGTCACGGGACTGTAAAGGAAGATGGCACATTGATCATTGGCCGTATTGGTGCCGGTATGAGTATGGAGGAAGGCAAACAGGCAGCACAGCAGGTAGGGCTGGCCATTCTCGCCACACTCAAACAAAACCTGGGATCGTTCAATAAAATAAAGAGAGTGATCAAGGTATTGGGAATGGTGAACTGCACCCCGGATTTTGAAAGACATCCTTATGTCATCAACGGTTGCAGCGAGTTGTTTGCAAAAGTTTGGGGAGAAGATAATGGCATTGGCGTAAGAAGCGCGGTAGGCATGGGTTCGCTGCCCGAAAATATTCCCGTTGAGATTGAAGCTTTATTTGAGTTGGAATGAATTTCATAACGGTGACTCATCAGGCATGCCATACCCCAGCAATAAACAGAAAACAGTAAACCGAAAACAATAAACCGAAAACCGAAAACCGAAAATAGTAAACTGAAGACAAATGAATTGGTATGAAATAAAAAATGTAGACTCCATCGATTCACCTGCGTTGGTTATCTACAAAGAACGCATACACGAAAATATCCGGCTTCTTAAAAGCATGGTGAACAACGATGTTTCCCGCCTTCGTCCGCATGTAAAAACAAACAAAATAGCAGAAGTATGCAGAATGATGTTGGATGAAGGCATTACTAAATACAAATGCGCAACCATTGCAGAAGCTGAAATGCTCGCGATGATTGAAGCTCCGGACGTATTGCTGTCATATCAGCCCGTTGGGCCAAAAGCCCGGCGTTTTATTGACCTGGTAAGTCATTATCCATCAACCCGTTTCTCCTGCCTGGTCGACAATATTCATACCGCGGATCAATTATCAAAACTATGCGTTTCAAATAATTTATCAGTGGATGTTTTTATCGATTTGAATACCGGAATGGGCAGGACAGGTATCCCGCCTTCAAAAGCCCTGCTCTTATTTGAAGCAGTTCAATTATTACCGGCAATCAGAATCGCCGGGCTGCATGCTTACGATGGCCATATTCGCGATACGGATATAAAGGCGCGAACGGAACATGTTGAGTTTACCTGCTGCTGGGAGGACTTTGTAGCAGAAGCTGTTAAGGTCATTGATGATAGCAGGTTAATTATGGTAGCCGGTGGTTCTCCTACTTTTCCTATACATGCGCATCGTGAAAATATTGAGTGTAGCCCGGGCACATTTATATTCTGGGATTGGGGATACAAACATGCCTTTCCCGACGAACCTTTTGAGTATGCGGCATTGGTAATAACAAGAGTAATTTCAATAGTTGATGTAAATACAATCACTACAGATCTTGGACACAAATCTGTTGCGGCGGAAAACCCTTTGCCCCGCGTACATTTTTTAAACGCACCCGATATAATCCCGGCGTCCCAAAGCGAAGAACATCTGGTGCTGAAAGTTGCGGATTCATCTATATACAAAACGGGTGATGTGTTATACGGGGTGCCGGTTCATATTTGCCCAACTGTTGCATTGTACGAAAAGGCAGTGGTAATAGAAAATAATACAGCAGTGGATGAATGGAAAGTGATTGCAAGAAACAGGAGGATTACCATATAATACAGTAATGATAATTGATGTGGAGCTATTGAAGAAGATCCGGTTAAAAATTTAAAGCACAGATGTTTATAATTGACGCACACCTTGACCTCAGCATGAACGCAATGGAATGGAACCGTGACCTGCGAAAATCCGTGTATGACATTCGGGAAAGAGAAAAGGGATTGAATGACAAACCCGGAAGGGCCCAGGGTACCGTTGCCTTTCCCGAATTACGGAAAGGCAATATCGGCCTGGTAGTAGCTACGCAGATCGCAAGATATGTTGCCCCCGGAAACCCACTACCAGGCTGGCATTCAGCCGAACAGGCCTGGGCAGAAACACAGGCGCAGCTGGCATGGTACAAAGCGATGGAGTCCCTTGGCGTGCTGGTTATGATCAAAGACCTTCCCGGGCTTGAACGGCATCTTCAATTATGGATGAAGGAGGGACCGGTTAATACGGACCCGATTGGTTATATACTAAGCCTGGAGGGCGCTGACTCATTGATTACCCTGGATCATCTGCACATCGCATACCAGTATGGTTTGCGTGCATTGGGCCCGGCACATTACGGACCAGGACGTTATGCAAACGGCACTGATGCAACCGGGCATTTAAATGATCCCGGAAAAGAACTGCTGAGAGAGATGGACCGGTTGAATATGATCCTTGATGCGACACATTTATGTGACGATGCTTTTTGGGATGCAATGGAAATTTTTACGGGGAATATCTGGGCCAGTCATAATAACTGCCGGCAACTCGTGAATCACAACAGGCAGTTTAGTGATGAGATGGTAAAAGTACTGATTGATAAAGGCGCGGTGATTGGCGGCGCCCTGGACGCATGGATGATGGTGCCCGGATGGGTCCGCGGAAAATCTTTGCCGGAACAAATGAATTGCAACCTGGAAAAAATAATTGATCATTTGGATCATATTTGCCAGATTGCCGGCAATACTTTTCACGTCGGAATTGGCACCGACCTGGATGGTGGCTTTGGAAAAGAACAAAGCCCATTTGATGTGGACACCATCGCTGATCTACAGGATATTCCTTCACTCCTCATTAACCGTGGATATACAAAGGCCGATATTGAAAATATTTTGCATGGCAACTGGTTAAGGTTTTTAAGAAAGGCCTGGAGTAAACTTCCATCAAGATGACATCTTATTATAAGAGGTCATCTGTATGGAAGTGATTTTTCGGGAATAATGCTCCTGCTTCATCGTGAATAAATACATAATAATTTGTTAGCAGTTTTTTTCCCTTTCAACCCTATCTGCCTTATTCACCTATGTGTTCTATGTTACCTATGTGGTTGAAATAAATATGTTCGTAAAACCTGCGATCGTCCTCACCGAAAATATACCTTAAAGCAGAGATTAAAAACTAACAACATAATCCGAATTTGATCCCCCCATGTGCATAAAAATCAAATAACGAGGCTTTTTGGGTCACTTTACAAATAAGTTTCCACAATTAAGAATTCCTGTTATTACTGCATTGGCATTAGATTGCAATGCCATTTCCCCTTCTTTTACCTTTTCAAAAAAAATATTGTTAATAAATTTTACCTGCCTGAAATTATTTTTAGATATATTTATTCCATGGAATCTCGTTACAAGACGCTGCAAACTATCTATACAATTACTAATCAGGATCCACAACCCGTTACCTATCAATGCCGGCCAAGGGAAATTATTTTGCGCCAGTTCCAGGATTGGAGTATCATTCAGCAACATATAAAATTGCTGGAGGAGGAGGGATTAGTTGAAACAATTCAAAAAGATACCCTCATAATTACCATCACTATAGCTGGAATTGATAAGGTCTTGTCGGAAAATTTTGACTACCAGAACTAAGGGCTCTCATTGGAGTGGTTCAGCAATCGGGGAATACACCGCGGTAAAAAGTAAAAAAGCTATGTGAATTTCATGTGTGAACAACTTCAATGATCATATCTTTAACCTCATCCTGTATCTTTCCATTACCAACACCAGCCAGATCACCAAAAAAGCGATAGCAAATGAACGGATCAATCCACCGGCTCCTTCGTTTAAAAAAGCAGGATAATGAAAATGAACCAGCCTGAATATCGAATAAAGGAAATAGGGGATGAGATAACAGGTAAGCGTACTCGTACCTCCCGGCCGGATGATCGCAAACCAGCTTTGCTTACCCTTCATATCAATTAACCATACCAGTAATTCAAAAACAAGTATCCCTATCCCGCTACAGATAAATACCCATGCCGGCGTGGAATGGATCTTTGAAATGCCTCCGCCGTAAGGACGGATGATCAATCCCGCGATGATCATCATTACACCGCCGGCAGTCAGTATGCCCCATAGGTATTGATCTTTTCCCTTGCTGACCATTTCTGCATATATACCAGCAATTACAGTTCCGGCCATCACGAGGGTTACGGATGAAGCATCGCCGATAACCAATATATGAAAACGCAGTAGCCCTGTATGTGAAGCCACATTTATTATTATAAATATCACCAGTGCGCTTAGTAATAATGATAGCTTCCCCCGGGTGATAAGAAAAATGCCGGCGCAAACAAGGTATGCCCAACCAATAATACCCAGTATGCCCCACCACTGCGGTCTCATTCCTTCGGGAGCCGAAGAGTCACCCCCTTTATATAGAAAGGCCGTTATAAGTAGTAAAATGATGCCGGTACCAACTAAACTATATTTTTTCGACTTTGCCATTGTCATAGGGTAGTCAAGCCAGATAAGAAAAAAGCCGAGCGTTGTCAGAATGGTCCAAACTGATTTGGGTAGTATGGCAGACGAGTTATAATTTTCTCCGTTCACATGAAAAAATCCCATTACCAAAAGTGCAAAGGAGCGGGTAATAATATACCAGGCGATATTAAGGAAAGGATCACCTTTATTGATCCGGTTTCTGATGGCAAAGGGAAGGGATAGGCCGACTATAAACAAAAATGCAGGAAATACTGTATCCGCAAAGCCAAGTCCGTCGGCCCCTGCGTCAACATGCTCTATCCAGGCAGGAATATTCTTAACACTGCTTACATCATTTACAAAGATCATTAACAACATGGTAATGGCCCTTAATACATCGATGGAGTGCAATCGTTTTGGTAATTGGTTCATGTAGTGAATGATTATTTTAGTTGGTACTTATGTAAGATTGTAATGGTGAATGGCCAATTGCGAATAGTAAAAATTCCGGCGTTGACAATGCACCGGTAATTGATGATTAATATGCCACCGGTTATTATAAAAAAACAATGACAGACACGATACGGAAAATAAACAACTACAATAGTTTTTTTTCATGGATTTAAAATTATATTTAAAATAATTATCAACCAAGATTCTTTTGGGTGCATTCCAAATTATCGCTCCTGGTTTCGGTAGGTGGGGCGCGACCGAGGCTCTACCGTGGTTTGTGTCCTCACAGACCACCTATTGCCGCGAGAATTTGAAACGCACCTATTCCTTTACGGGCGATTATGAAAGAAGGTATTTTTAAATCCTCTTTCACAATTTCTTTAAGGTAATTTTGCCTGTGACAATGGTTGCTTACCTGGCGATTATCAGATTCATTTATTTTCTTAATTCAACATCATGTATACATTTTGTAAGACTTCTTTAATGGTGATTTTTTTTCTTGCTTTTTTTGTAGCTGGGAATAGCCAGCATATTAAAGTAAATGCCTGGATTACTGATCCCGGTAATTCAGTCTTTTTTGAGAAGCAGGCGCAATTACCGTTGTCTCGAAAACCAACCGGTAAAAAAACGGTTATTTCTATCGATGACAAAAAGCAATTCCAGCCTATGGACGGGTTTGGGTTTGCATTAACCGGTGGAAGTGCTATGCATATTGTAAAAATGAGTGCCGGCAGCCGTGCCAGATTGTTGAAAAAACTTTTTGGTACGGGTGGCAATGATATAGGTGCAAGTTATTTACGCGTAAGTATCGGTGCGTCTGATTTGAATGATCATGTTTTCTCTTATGACGATCTTCCCGATGGGCAAACGGATACCGCTATGCACCATTTTGACCTGGGTCCCGACCGTAAAGATGTTATCCCGGTATTAAAAGAAATACTGGCTATTAATCCTGCTATAAAAATAATGGGATCTCCCTGGTCACCACCGGTTTGGATGAAAACCAACAATGATACAAGGGGTGGCAGTCTGAAACCCGGATATTATCATGCATATGCGGAATACTTTGTAAGATATATCCGGGATATGAAGAAAGAAGGAATTCGTATAGACGCAATAACAGTTCAAAACGAACCACTGCACCCGGGTAATAATCCAAGTTTGCTGATGCTGGCACCTGACCAGGCTATTTTTATTAAGGATCATTTAGGCCCCGCCTTCAAAGCCGCAGGTATCAAAACAAAGATCATCATTTACGATCATAATGCAGATCGCCCTGATTATCCTATCTCTGTCTTAAATGATCCGGAGGCAAAAAAATACATCGACGGTTCTGCCTTTCATTTATATGGTGGCACCATTGATGCGCTGTCGGAAGTTCACAATGCCCATCCCGACAAGAACCTCTATTTTACCGAACAATGGGTGGGAGCACCGGGCGATTTTAAAAAGGATATACCCGACCATATCCGGGATCTTATCATTGGCGCTACCCGCAACTGGAGTCGTACCGTAATAGAATGGAACCTGGCATCAGATCCTGCATACAACCCTCATACAGACAGGGGAGGATGCGACCGGTGCCTTGGCGCCGTTACAATAGATAAGGACAAGGTAACACTCAACCCCGCCTATTACATTATTGCCCATGCGGCAAAATTTGTGAGGCCGGGTTCAGTTCGTATTGCTTCTGATATGGGTGACGGGTTACCCAATGTTGCATTCAAATCACCGTTGGGAAAAATTGTCATCGTACTGTTGAACGAAAGTAAGGAGGAAAAAATATTTGAGATAAGGTCTAAAAATAATAGTTTTACAACCACACTTAATCCCGGAGCAGTAGGTACTTATTCCTGGTAAGCATTTTGGAAAAGCAGGGTACAATGATATTTTAAGAACTGGAAACGGCTTAGCTGGGTGCTCGCTAACCAGGCTTAATAGTTATTCATGCCTGGCCGGTTGATAAATTAAACTATTACGGAATATCTTAATCGTTCTAAAAACAAATCGCCGTTCTTTAACTCACCATTTGGCCCCGGGCCCGAACATAGGAGTGGGGAATGGAAACAATCTTCATTATGGAACAACTTATAACAGGGATTCATCATGTAACAGCGATAGTAAGTGATGCCCAGAGAAATATTGATTTTTATACCGGTATACTGGGGTTGAGGCTGGTTAAAAAAACTGTTAATTTTGATGCCCCGGAAGTTTACCATTTTTATTATGCTGATGAAGTAGGCAGTCCCGGAACCATCCTCACATTCTTTCCTTACCAGGGATTAACAGGTGGCCGTCACGGGAAGGGGATGCTGAATACTACCGCATTCTCCGTACCGGCTGATTCTGCCGGTTATTGGATGGATAGATTAAAAAGATTTGGAATCGCATACAAACAACCCATAGAACGTTTTATAGGAGAAGAGGTGATTTACTTTGAAGATAGCGATGGAGTGGGTTTGGAACTGGTATTTAATGATAAAGATAATAGAACTGGTTTTTCATATGATCATGTCCCCCGGCAGCATGCTATCAGGGGATTTAATAATGTGGAGATTTGGGAGGAAGGATATGAACTCACGGCTGGATTGCTTACCGGGCAACTGGATCATACCCTTATCGCGGAAAAAGGGAACCGGTTTCGGTTTGCTGCTACAGATTCCCCGGGAAATTATGTTGATATTATTTGCTCGCCTGATAGTTTAAAGGGTCTTCCCGGCAGTGGCACCGTAGATCATCTTGCATTTAGCACACCCAATGCGTCAACACAGCAGGAAGTTAGGTTAAGGATCCTGAAGAGAATGTTGAACCCCACACCTGTATTTGACAGGAGCTACTTTACTTCTATTTATTTTCGTGAGCCCGGAGGCGTATTATTTGAAGTAGCCACGGCTGGTCCCGGTTTCGTGATAGATGAAACGAAAGAACATTTGGGTGAAGCACTGAAATTGCCTGGAAGATTAGAAGAAGGGCGGGCTGAGCTGGAAAAAAAACTTCCTATGGTTACCATTAATCTCAATAATTATAAATAACTAAAACCGGGGTAATAAATGGAAGCGGCCATTTTACACTTTGCCACAATCTTCTAAAATAAATACCTGGTGAGGCAAAACATTCACCATCACAAATTATAACGGTAATAACTATTTAATATGAAGATGGTACAATAACTCCTAAAAAACAAGTATGCATCAATCTTTATCCGGTGACAAAATTCTTTCCATCGATATCGGAGGTTCTCACATCAAAGCAACTATTTTAAATGCTGATGGAGAACTGAAGTCGGGTTTTAAGACCGCAGATACACCCCACCTGCCAGGACCGGATAAATTGCTTGCCGCAATAAAAGATATTGTAGGTAAATTTCCTGAATATGATAAAATATCTATTGGATTTCCCGGGTATGTAAAGGAAGGAATAGTCTTTACCGCCCCCAGCCTTGCTCCAAAGAAATGGGGAGTGATCAATTTCCGGAAAATATTGCAGGATGAATTTAATTGTCCGGTCGCCGTAGTAAATGATGCGGATATGCAGGGATTGGGAATTGTAAGAGGTATAGGCTTTGAGATGGTTATAACGCTTGGAACGGGCCTTGGTTCCGCTTTATTTTTAAACGGGAATTTGCTTCCTCACCTTGAGCTTTCTCAACATCCTTTTACCACAAATATAATTTATGACAGGTACATTGGTAAGAAAGCCCTTAAAAAAGTAGGTGTATTAAATTGGAACAACAGAATACAAAAGGTTTTATTAGTTTTGAAGACTGTATTCAACTATGACCATTTGTATATTGGTGGAGGCAATTCACGTAAGATCAATTTTCCGTTGGATAAGAATATTTCACTTGTTTCAAATGAAGATGGTATAAAAGGTGGAGCAAAATTATGGTCCGGATCGTGTAATGAAACCGTACATTAAAACTTATTTAAATCTAAATAGAATATGGACACAAAAACAATTGACATTGAGCAATCAGGTATTAATACCGCCAGGATCTTATCTATTGATGGCGTTCAAAAAGCAAATTCCGGGCATCCGGGCCTTCCAATGGGTGCCGCTCCAATGGCGCACGCTTTATGGGCTCACCAGATGTGTTACAATCCGAAAAATCCGGATTGGGCCAACCGCGACCGCTTCATATTGTCGGCAGGGCATGGGTGTATGTTGCAGTATAGTTTTCTATATCTTACAGGTTACAATATCACAATGGAGGACCTGAAAAATTTCCGTCAGCTAAACAGCAAAACGCCGGGCCATCCCGAACATGGTTTGCTTGATGGAATAGAAGTAACTACAGGGCCGTTGGGACAGGGATTTGCGAACGGCGTTGGTTTTGCGATTGCGCAGCATCACCTTGCAGCCCGCTATAACCGGCCCGGGTATAACCTTTTCAATTATACCATCTATGCTATTTGCAGCGACGGCGATATGATGGAAGGGGTTTCTTCCGAAGCGGCTTCACTTGCGGGGCATTTAAAACTCGGTAACCTGGTTTACTTCTATGATGATAATCATATTTCTATTGAGGGTGATACAGCATTGACTTTTGATGAGGATGTGACACAACGTTTTGAAGCATATAACTGGCATGTCCAGGTGTTGTCCGATGGAAATGATGTAGAGGCCTTGTCAACTGCACTTAAGAATGCCAAAGCCGAAACTAATCGTCCCTCCTTAATAAAAGTCCGT
Source organism: Ferruginibacter sp. (assembly GCA_040006615.1). GTDB lineage: Bacteria > Bacteroidota > Bacteroidia > Chitinophagales > Chitinophagaceae > Ferruginibacter. The sequence goes on along the minus strand of JBDTWP010000035.1, from coordinate 18,913 downwards.
ACCCATATTGGCTTCGGCAGCCCAAACAAAGTAGATACCGCAGGCGCGCATGGATCGCCACTGGGAGCCGAAGAAATAAAGCTCGTAAAAAAGAATTTTGGGTTCGATCCTGAAAAATCATTTGATGTTTCGGCGGAGGTGCTGGAATATTACAGGGCGGCAGGGGAAAAAGGTGTTGAGTTGGAATACCACTGGAACGAATTATTTTCCGGTTACAAATTGCAATATCCTGAACTGGCTGCAGCATTCCTTCAGGAAAGCAGCGGAATATTACCCGATGGCTGGAAGGATAAACTCCCTGTTTTTGCAACTGTTAAAGGAGGGATTGCCACCCGTAAAGCATCCGGAAAAGTATTAAATGCGATTGCCGAAAGTTTGCCTGGCCTTATTGGAGGTTCGGCAGATCTTTCCCCATCAACAGATACAACCCTTGAGAAGTATGATTCATTCTCTTCAAACAACAGGGGAGGCCGCAACTTTCATTTTGGTATACGTGAACATGCAATGGGCTCGGTCTTAAATGGAATGGCCCTTACCAAAAATATCATTCCTTACGGGGCCACCTTTCTCATCTTTTCAGAATACATGCGCCCTCCGATACGACTGGCGGCAATCATGAAAATAAGAGCCATATTTATTTTTACACATGATAGTATAGGACTGGGCGAAGACGGTACTACTCACCAACCGGTTGAACAACTCATTTCCTTAAGATCTATTCCTAACCTGACGGTGATTCGCCCGGCAGATGCCAACGAAACTGTACAGGCATGGAGGGTTGCTATCGAACACCAGGACGGCCCGGTAGTAATTATACTTACCCGCCAGAACCTGCCGGTGCTTGACCAGGAACAATTTACAAAAGCAACTGAACTGGAAAAAGGAGCCTATATTTTGGCGGATGGTGAAAAAGAGCCCGATGTTATTTTAATTGGAAGCGGATCCGAAGTTTCTTTATTGACGCAGGCCCGCGAAAAACTGGCAGCCGAATCAATCGCAGCCAGGGTAGTGAGCATGCCTTCCTGGGAATTGTTTGAAAAACAGGATGCAGCATATAAAGAAAAAGTTTTTCCAAAATCAAACAGGAAACGGTTAGCGGTGGAAGCAGGCTCAACGCTTGGATGGCACAAATATGTTACGGATGAAGGTGATATAATCGGGATGACGGGTTTTGGGGAATCTGCCCCGGCCGAAGACCTTTTCAGGGTATTTGGGTTTACGGTAGAAAATGTTGTATTACGCGCCAAAGCCCTGCTCAATAAACAAGTATAACTTATAAAAATAAAGTTCTTAATCACACCATCGCTAACGGGTGAATTTTTTCTTACTCCCCTTTTGGGTATGGGTAAAAAACAATATGTATGAAAATTGGAATAGCAGCCGATCATGGCGGGTACGAATTAAAAGAAATATTAAAAAGTTATCTGCTCTCATTGGGCCATGATATCAAAGATTTTGGCGCCTATGATTTGAATAACACCGATGACTATCCTGATTTTGTGATCCCTTTGTCAAGGGCTGTTGCCCATAAAGAAGTAGAACGCGGCATAGCTGTTTGCGGGAGCGGGGTAGGCGCTTCTGTGGCAGCTAATAAAATTGCCGGCGCAAGGGCCGCATTAATAAATGATCATTTTTCTGCCCACCAGGGAGTGGAAGATGATGACCTGAATATCATTTGCCTTGGCGGACGTGTAGCAGGCAACATGTTAGCGCAGGAACTGGTGAGAAGTTTCTTAACTGCCCGGTTTAAAGGGGAAGAAAGGCACTTGCGGCGTCTGGAAAAAGTGCAACAACTGGAAAAATAATATAAAATCTTGATCATGAAAAAAAATAGTGTAAAACTTATACATGATTTCGGACAAAGCATCTGGCTCGATTTCATTGACCGGAAAATCATGGATAGCGGAGAATTAAAAACATTAATTGATGAGGACGGAATAAGAGGTATTACCTCCAATCCCGCAATTTTTGAAAAAGCAATCAGCAGCAGCGACGATTATAAAGATGATATTGCAAAACTTACCGAAAAGGAAATGGGTAATGAAGCTATATTTTACCGGGTCGCCGTGGAAGATATTAAACGCGCTGCGGATATATTGAACCCATTATATGAAGAAGCAGAAGGAGCAGATGGTTTTGTAAGCCTGGAAGTATCGCCACACCTGGCCCGCGATACCGAAGCCACCGCGCAACAAGCTTTTGACCTTTGGAAAACTGTAAGAAAAGAAAATGTGATGATCAAAATTCCGGGAACCGCGGAAGGGTTGACGGCAATTCGCAGGGCAATACGTGAAGGAATCAATATCAATGTTACCCTTCTTTTTGGATTGAAAAGGTATGAAGAAGTTACCGATGCTTATATTTCAGGCCTCGAAGACCGGTTGAAAAATAACCAGCCGGTTGATCGCATTGCCTCGGTGGCCAGTTTTTTCCTTAGCAGAATTGATGTAATGATTGATCCCTTGTTGAAAGAAAAAGGATTGACGGAATTGAAGGGTGAAGTAGCCATCGCATCGGCAAAAAAAGCATATGAAATATACCAGCGTGTTTTTGGCAGTGATCGTTTTATTAAGCTGCAGGAAAAAGGAGCAAGACCACAAAGATTATTATGGGCTAGTACGGGCAGCAAGGATCCCTCTTTTTCAGATGTTAAATACGTGGAAGCATTAATTGGTCCCGACACGGTAAACACTATTCCAATGGAAACGCTCCTGGCTTTCAGGGATCATGGAATAGCAGCCAATACGCTTGAAAAAGACCTTGACCATGCAACCAAAGTGCTGGACGACCTGGAAAAAGCAGGCATAGACCTTGATGCCATTACCCAGAAACTGGAAGAGGAGGGCATCGAAAAATTCAATAAACCCTACGATAAATTACTCGAAGCGATAGAAAATCAAAAAAAGAAAGTTAAAGCATAAAATAACATGGAAAAAACAAATCTGAAAGTTCTTTTCCTTGACGTTGGTGGCGTGCTTTTATCCAACGGATGGGCACATGAATCACGGGCGGCGGCTGCAAAAGAGTTTAATTTGAATTATGAGGAATTCAACAGGTTGCACGAATTTATATTTAATGTATTTGAGATCGGCAATCTTAACCTGGAAGAATACCTCGATACCGTAATTTTTAATCAGCCAAGAGAATTTACAAAGGAGGATTTTAAATCCTTTATGTACGCCCAATCCGTTGAACTTCCTGGTATGTTGCAATGGGTAATCGGGTGGAAACAATCCGGTTGCGGATTCAGGATAATTTCTATTAACAATGAGCCGAAGGAGCTGAATGATTACCGCATTAAGAAATTTAAACTGCACCGTTGCTACGATGCTTTTATCTCTTCCTGTGAAGTAGGCATGCGCAAACCCGACCCGCGTATTTTCAAATTGGCGATGGGTGTGGCAATGGCTGCCCCGGAACAATGCTATTATTTTGACGACCGCCCAATGCTGGTGGAAGCGGCTGCCAGGCTGGGCATCAACGCCTTTCACCACACTGATTTTGAATCCAGTAAAGGCATTATTGAGAATTTATAGTTTTACTAAAGATGACATCTTTTAAAAAGATGTCATCTTTAGTAAAACTGAACGTGAACATTTAAAAAAATAGTTAACATGCAGGAATCAAATTATTCATTTGGCATGATTGGTCTTGGCACTATGGGTCGAAGCCTGTTGCTTAATATGGCTGATCATAATTTCAGCGTGGCCGGTTATGATAAAGACATGGAAAAAACAAAGCTTCTGGAAAAAGAAGGCGCTGGTAAACCTGTAAAGGCTTTCAGTTCGTTACCGGAATTTATTCAAAGCTTACAAAAACCTCGTTCAGTTATGATGCTGGTGCCGGCGGGAAATATTGTTGATAGTGTTATTGAAGACCTGCTACCCTTACTCGAAAAAGGCGATATCATTATTGATGGGGGCAATTCGCATTTTAACGATACCAATCGAAGGGTAACGTACCTGGAGGATAAGGGATTAAATTTTTTCGGGATGGGTGTATCTGGTGGAGAAGAAGGCGCACGAAAAGGACCGAGCATGATGCCGGGTGGAAATAAGGAGGCCTACCAACACGTAAAATATATTTTTGAAGCCATTGCGGCAAAAGTAAATGGTGAGCCATGCGTTGCCTATATCGGTCCCGGCGCCGCCGGTCATTTTGTGAAAATGGTTCATAACGGTATCGAATATGGTTTGATGCAACTGATCTCTGAATCCTATGAAATATTGCGAAAAGGATTGAAACTGGACAATGGGGCCATTCAAAAAGTTTTTGAAAATTGGAACGAAGGCAGGTTACAATCATTCCTGATGGAGATCACTAAAGATATTTTCAGTTTTAAAAAGGAAGGTGCGGATCATTTACTGGTAGATGATATTAAAGATGAGGCACGCGCTAAAGGTACGGGTAAATGGACCTCGCAGGTTGCCATGGACCTGGAACTTCCTGCAACCATAATTGATACGGCCGTTTCCATGAGAGACCTTTCCAAATATAAATTGCTTCGCGTGCTGCTCTCCGCTTCTTTTGGAGAAGACAGGGTTGATCTTGCCGTACCAGATTCGGAGGATTATTTAGCGTTACTTGAGCAGGCATTTTATTTTGCCATGATTGCTACCTATTCACAGGGTATGCACCTTCTTTCCAAAGCATCCGCTGCGTATAAGTATGAGCTGAACCTGGCAGAGATAGCAAAGATATGGAGAGGTGGGTGTATCATCCGCTCCACGTTCCTGGAACAAATTTTCAAAGCATTTTCAAAGGATACCAAACTCGTTCATTTGTTGCTGGATGAGGAAGTTCAGGCGCTCGTTAATGAAACACTGCCCGGAATACGTTCAGTGGTAGTGAGTTCGGTTAAGGCAGGGCTCGCAATCCCGGCATTCGCCGCCGCTATCAGTTATTTTGATACCATTCGCAGTGGTAGTATGCCAGGCAATCTCATACAGGCACAACGTGATTATTTTGGTGCACATACTTACGAACTTAAAGGGCAGGAGGGATTTTTTCATACGGAATGGAACACCGAATTAACTTAAATACTCATGAAATTAATAAATGTTCATCCCACTATCTTTATAATTTTTGGTGGCACCGGCGACCTGAATGCAAGGAAAATAACGCCGGCGTTATTCAATTTATACCTGGATGATTGGATTCCTGAACAGTTTTCGATTATCGGAACCGGGCGTACCCAACTTACGGATGAGGCCTTCAGGAATTTATTATTGGAGGGTATCAACGCTTTCTCAAGAAGGGGAAAAGCGGATGATCAGAAATGGCAGGAATTTTCCAAACATATTTTTTACCAGGTCTCCGATATAAAGGATGCCGGTACCTATCCGGCATTTACCGAAAAAATAAAGGAACAGGAAAAAGAATGGAATGCGGAGGCCAATATTATTTATTATTTAGCGGTGGCCCCCCAGTTTTTTCCCATCATTGCGGAAAATATTGGAAAAAACGCACTCTGTGAGAATATTGCTAAAACGCGTATCGTCATTGAAAAACCCTTTGGCCATGATTTTGAATCAGCTAAAGCCCTGAATAAATTATTACAGGGAATCTTTGATGAGAAACAGATCTACCGGATTGATCACTATCTGGGCAAAGAGACCGTACAAAACATCATGGCATTCCGTTTTGCCAATTCTCTTTTTGAACCGCAATGGAACCGGAACTATATCGATCATGTTCAGATTTCGGTGACCGAACAATTGGGCGTGGCAGATCGGGGAGAATACTATGAAGGCTCAGGCGCATTGCGTGATATGGTTCAGAATCATATCCTGCAATTACTTTGCATTGTTGCGATGGAAGTACCGATTAGCTTTAGTGCGGACGAAATAAGAGACCGGAAAGTAGACGTGTTGCGCGCTATGCGGAAATTTACGCCGGGTGAAATTAAAAAGTTGGTGGTGCGGGGGCAGTACAGTGAAGGCTGGATAGAAGGAAAGGAAGTGCCAGGATACCGGCAGGAAAATAAAGTAAAGGAAGATTCCAATACGGAAACCTTTGCGGCGATCAAGTTTTTTATTGACAACTGGAGATGGCAGGGAGTTCCTTTTTATGTTCGCACAGGCAAGCGGATGCAGCAGTCTTCATCAGTTATCAGCATCCAGTATAAAGATGTACCTCATTCGATTTTCCCCTCCGAATCTTCAGAAAGCTGGGAACAAAACAGGCTGATCATAAGTATACAGCCGGAAATGAGCATACGCTTACAAGTGCAGGCAAAAAGGCCGGGATTAAATATGATCCTCAATCCCGTAGATATGGTGTTTGATTATAAAGGCACTTACCCTTCCGAAACACCCGAAGCTTATGAAACGCTTTTGCTGGATACCATGCTGGGTGACCAGACTTTATTTATGCGCGGCGACCAGGTGGAAGCTGCCTGGGACCTGATCATGCCGATATTGAGTGCATGGGAAAGTAAGCAAAGTCTCAGCTTTCCCAATTATGCGGCGGATACCTGGGGTCCTGAACTAGCTGAAGCGCTGATCGCGCAGGATGGTTATCATTGGTTCACCCTTCCGCATAATCATAAAAAAAGCAAGTAGTACAGGAATATGGCACAGGGCCATCAAATCATCAACCTTCAACCATCACCATCAACCATCAACTTTCAACCTCCGCCCTCCAGCCATGAAAATAAATATATACGAATCTGTGGAAGAGTTATTGGAAAAACTGGCTGAATATTTTGTTGATTCAGCAAATCAATCTATCGCCGGCCACGACCGTTTTTCAGTAGTGCTTTCAGGAGGATCATCACCTGAAAAATTATACGGATTGCTTGCTTCTCCATCATTCCGGGATAAAGTAGAATGGGATAAAGTGTACTATTTTTTTGGTGATGAGAGATATGTTCCCGCAACTGACCCTGCAAGTAATTTTAAAATGGTGAACAGGGTCTTTTTTGAGCCAATGAACATAAAAGCATCCCGGGTTTTCCCGGTTAACACAGCGCTGACACCCCAGGATGCTGCCTTTGAATACATGGAAGATATCAATCGTCATTTTGACGGCGCTGAATCGCGTTTTGATCTGGTGCTATTGGGGTTGGGAGACAATTCGCATACGGCCTCCCTCTTTCCATTCACCGATATTTTGCATGAAAAGTCAGCTACCATAAAATCTGTTTTTCTTACCGGACAGCAGCTATACCGGATCAGTTTTACAGCACCCTTAATTAATTTGGCACACCGTGTGGCATTCCTGGTTTATGGAGAAGGAAAAGCCCAGGCTGTTGTAAATGTATTGGAAGGCCGAAATAACATTGAAAATTTTCCGGCCCAGTTAATTCAACCCGTTGATGGCAATTTGGAATGGTTCCTCGATAGATCAGCCGCATCCAAGTTAGCATCTTCCGGCTAAAAAAGTGATGATAAATAATAACCGTACTTTCTATTTAACCATCCCGGCGAAATTGAGTAATACAATTTCCCGGTATCACAACCTGCTCCTTACCTCCCGCAAAAAATTGCGAACCAATTACCTGGCCTGTGTGGCACGATTGAATAAAAGATCAATCCGTCTTACTGTATAATATCAATTCACCTCAGAAATATGATCAGGAATAGCCTTTAAATAGTATTATATAAGATTTTTTCTTTCTTTAAGTTTGAATAGTCGAATATTTATGCAAAGTTTGTAATTGAAAACAGTGAGGCATCACAAATTTCAAAAAGGTAAATATGCTATTCAATGAAAATACGGGTCGGGTTTCACGGTTATTTTTAATCATGGTATGCATAGCCTGCAGCAATAAAATTTGTTCACAGGACAAAATGCACGATGATAGTATAATTGTTGCTATTGCCCCGGATTACGAAAAGGTCGGAAAATTTCACCGGTTTTTATTTGGCGAAGGTTATCGAAAATTATGGGCTGTACCTGTAAAATTGAGAATATTTTACATCGCAAAAGAAAAAGGAGGGATGACTATTCTAAAGATGGGTGGGGGATTTCAAACAAAATCGCTCCGGTTGAAAGACGCTTTGGGAAACGAGTGGACCCTAAGAACCATTCAGAAATACCCGGAAAAAATATTACCAGCCAATTTGAGGGTTGGCCTGGCAAAGGATATTTTACAGGACCAGGTAGTAGCGGCCCATCCTTTTTCTTCACTAACAGTACCACCACTTGCGGCTGCGCTTGACATACCTCATGCCCATCCGGAAATTGTATATGTTCCCGATGACCCTTTGCTGGGCGATTTCAGGAAAGAATTTGGCAATGCGGTTTTTTTACTGGAAGAAAGAGAGCCATTGGATGGCGAAGGAACAGACAATACTGAAAAAGCCCAGCAGGAATTACAGAAGGACAACGACACAAGGGTAGAACAAAACCTTGTATTGAGGGCAAGGCTGCTTGATTTGTTGCTGGGCGACTGGGACCGGCATGAGGATCAGTGGCGATGGGCTAAACAGGAAGACAAAAATAATAAATTATATTCTCCCGTACCCCGGGACCGTGACGATGTATTTTATAATTCTTCGGGTGTGTTTCCATGGATCGTTTCTCACCAATGGCTCAAGTCAAGATTCCAGGGCTTTCATGCGACCATCAGGGATATCAAAGGATTCAACTTTCACGCCCGTTTTTTTGACAGGTATTTCTTAAACCAGTTAGGGGAAGAAGACTGGAGGGAACAAGTGGCCTATGTGCAAAATAAACTGACCGATAGTTTGATAAAGGCGGCAATAAGATTGATGCCCGATACTGTTTTTTTTCTTTCAGGAAATAAGCTGATAAACACTACCATTGTCCGAAGGAATAATTTGCCCCGGCTGGCAATGGAATACTACCGGTTCATTTCTAAAAATGTAGATGTTCCTGCTTCCAAAAAAAATGAATATTTTGAGATTTTCAATGACAGCGGGGGCGCTTTAACTGTGCGGATAAATAAAATAAAAAAAGATGATACAAAAGGGCATTCCATTTACCAGCGTAGTTTCGATCCGGCGGTTACAAAAGAGATCCGGTTATATGGTTTTGGTGGCAATGATGTTTTCGCAGCAAATGAGAGCAAATCTTCTTCAATAAAAATACGCATGGTTGGTGGCAGCGGGATAGACAGCTTTTATGTTAATCCGGATTCCAGAGCCCGGGATAAACCATTTATCTATGAAGGCAAATCTGAAAAGAATATTTTTTCTTCGACCTCCGGGGTGAAATTACGTTTGTCAAATGACAGCAACATACATGCATACGACAAAAAAGCGTTTAAATTTGACAGGTTTGCCCCGCTGATCTTAGCTAACTTTAACCTGGATGACGGACTCCTGCTAAGATTTGGCTTTTCAAATGAACAACAGGGATTCAGGAAAGAGCCCTATGCATCTTATAATGAGTTGCTGGTGAATTATTCTTTGGCAAGGAGGACATTCCTCATTAACTATATGGCGGAATTTAAAAAACTGGTAGGTAAGAATGATCTTGGGGTCAACCTGTATACCAAAGGGCCTCATGGGATCAGTAATTTTTTCGGACTTGGAAATGAAACTGTCTTTGAAAATAAAGACAATAAAACACTTGACTATTACCGTTCGAGATATGATTATATTAATGCAGATGTCAGGTTGTACCGCAATGTAACTCCCCACTGGCGTATAAGCGCGGGAGTGGCTGCACAATATTATACCAGCAGGCAATCCAATAATAATGGCCATTTCTTTGACAAATACAATGGCGATTACCCGGCATCATTATTATACGAAAATAAAATTTATGCGGGATTTATAGCTGGAGCTGAAATGGACACCCGTAATAGCCTGATCCTGCCTTCTAATGGAATATATTGGAACACCACAATAAAGGGAATGCATGAAACAGGTGGGGAGAAATCCAATTATGGCAATTTGTTGTCAGAATTCAGCGTGTACCTGGCTCCGTTTAAAACAGAAGGTTTTGTAATAGCTAATCGTATTGGTGGCGGTACAGCAGTCGGAAAACCAGCGTTTTTTCAACAATTGTATTTGGGCGGAAAACAAACCCTTCGTGGTTTTCATACCAATCGGTTTGCCGGCAAAACCCTGCTATATAATAACCTGGAAATGAGGCTGAAATTATTTGATTTTAATTCCTATTTACTTCCGGGCACTGTAGGGCTGATAGCATTTAATGATATTGGGCGCGTGTGGCTTCCCGGTCAGTCTTCCTCAAAATGGCACGCTGGTTATGGAACGGGGATCTATATTTTACCAGCGCAACTGTTGCTGATACAGGGAGTAGTTGGATTCTCCAAAGAAGGAAGTTTGCCCTATATATCAATTGGTTTTCGTTTTTGACCTGCCTATGGATCTGCGAATTTCGAAATTAATTTAAAGGTTAATTTGATCATCCGTTAAGAATTAATAGTTTTCATTCGTGCCTGCTCCGGTATTCGTGGCATCATCGAAGCACAAAAAACTAAAATAAAGGAAAATGAATTATGAGCTTATAACAGAACAGGCAAAGCAATATGTAACTGCTTATTTTGGCGCCAATGCAAATGCCCAATTATTGTATCACGATATCAGGCATACTGAAACAGTTGTGGCGGTGGCTAAACAAATTGCGGATCACTACCAGCTAAACCAGCAGGATTTTTTTATAGTGGTCGCTGCGGCATGGTTTCACGATATAGCATATTGTACTGATGACGTCGCTTCCATGCACGAACAAAAAGGGGCCGGGTTGGCGCAGGTGTTTCTCGAAGAAAAAGGAGTGGATGAAGCAACCGTTACTGCAGTTAAAAATTGTGTACTGGCTACCCAAATGCCACAACATCCTGTTACGCTGCAGGAAAAAATCATTTGCGATGCAGATCTGTTTAATTTAGGCACGGACGATTTTAGTAAGCGCAATAAACTAATGCGTAAGGAATATGAGGCAATCAGGAATATTCACGTTAGTAAAGGTGAATGGAGAAAGGATACCATTCAACTGTTTCAATCACATCATTTTCAGACAGATTATTGCAAGGCCCTGCTCAATAAAAAAAAACGGGAAAACCTGGAAAAGTTGTTGCAGAAAGACATTGCCCGTTCACTAAAACCGGAATCAGTCTCTGCGGTAAAGGAACGGGAACTTGTGGAAGCTCCGGCGGCAAAGGAACAAACCTCCGTAAAAAAAGGGGAGAGACCTTCAAGAGGTATCGAAACCATGTTTCGGATCGCTGTCACCAATCACCAGCGTTTAAGTGATATGGCTGACAGTAAATCCAATATTATGATCTCCGTTAACTCCATTATTATTTCGGTGGTATTTTCTTTGGTGATTCGAAAATTGGAAACTACACCAGTTTTAATTATCCCAACGATGATATTATTGATAGGATGCGTGCTGGCAACAATCTTTTCAATCCTGGCAACAAGGCCCAAAATACCATCCGGTTATTTTTCGCCGGAACAATTATCCAACAAAACAATCAATCTTTTATTCTTCGGAAATTATTATAAAATGGATTTTGATCATTATTATGAAGGTATGCAAATGGTGATGGCTGACAGTGATTTTTTATATGCAAGCCTTATCAGGGATATTCATTCGCAGGGAAAAGTTTTGGGAAAGAAATACAAATTGTTGCGGATGTCCTATACGGTTTTCATGTTTACGCTTATCCTTAGTATACTGGCCTTCGGTGTGGCCACCTTATTTTAATATCCGGTAAATGAATATACCGCATAGCATGTCAAAATAATCAGAATGAATATTTTTTTTAACAAAGAGATTTTTTCTTTTATCGGTGACTCAAAAAAAATGTTATGAGAAAAATTTTATCTCATTTGGCACTATTAGGTGCCTTCCTGCAATATGCAACTGCACAGGATTCTGTTCAGTACCGGGTTATTTTGATTGGCGATGCCGGCGAAGTAAGTGTGGAACGGGAAGCAGTCTTGCAGGATGCCGTACAAAAAACTATTGCAGGCAAAACAACTGCGCTTTTTCTGGGCGATAATATATATCCAAAGGGAATGGAATTGCCAGGCAGTAAGGGGGCACAAACTGCACAGGATATTTTAAGGTCTCAGTATGCAGGTTTACGAAAAGCCGGCGTACCTGTATATTTTATTCCGGGGAATCATGATTGGGATAAGAGCGGCCCAAAAGGATATGAAAAAATGATGCGGGTTAATCAATTCCTGCGGGAGCAAAATGATTCGCTTTTACAAATGATTCCTTCAGATGCATGCCCCGGGCCGTTTGAACTCACTATTTCCGATTCCCTGGTAATAGTTGCAATTGATTCGGAATGGTGGCTGTATCCTTTCAGCAGAAAGACAGAAGGGACCGACTGCGAATGCAAAACAAAAAGGGATGTATTAGGAAAACTGAACGATATCATCCAGCGCAATAAAAATAAAATTATCTTATTCGCAACTCATCATCCGTTTAATACCTATGGTTCACACGGTGGTTACTACAATTTGAAAGACCAGGTATTTCCGCTAACAAATTTTGACAAAAATTTGTACATTCCGCTTCCCATTATCGGGTCACTATATCCTCTCCTCCGGATCACATTTCCTCCTGCGGAAGATGTAAAAAATGTCTTGTATAAAGATATGATTAAGAATGTGGGGGACATATTGAAATTGCATCCCAATATAATTCATGTGGCGGGTCATGAACACGCGCTGCAACTGATTCAGGGTGCCGTACTGGAACTTGTAAGTGGTGCAGGATCCAAACATACCCCGGTTAAAATGGGTAAGGGAAGTTTATATGCCAGGTCAGTCAGCGGGTATGTCATTGCGGATATTTTGCTGGATAATAGCGTCCGGCTTACCTTTCGCACTTACCATAAAAGCGGAATGGAAAGTGCCCGGGTATATGTGAAGCCTTATGCGAGCCCTTCGGCAGCATCAGAACTGCCAGCCACCCAGGTTAGCGGCGACAGCATTACGTTAAAACTCAATAGTGATTTTGATAAGGTCAGCAAAATACACCGGAGTTTGTTTGGCGAAAATTACAGGAAGGTATGGGCCATGGAAACCACTATACCCATTCTTAGGATTTCAGAGGCTCGTTTAATACCTAAAGAATTGGGAGGCGGAATGCAAACCCGTTCGCTCAGGTTAATGGCGGATAAAAAAGAATGGGTACTGCGCAGTATAGAAAAATTCCCGGATAATTTGTTACCCCAATCCCTTACAAATACCCTGGCGGCAGATATTTTAAAGGATAATTCTACTGCTGCCTTTCCCTACGCCCCTTTAACTGTACCCGTATTTTCTGATGCTGTTGGCGTGCCGCATAGCAATCCTAAGCTTGTATACATTGCACCAGACATAAACCTGGGTATTTACAGAAAGGATTTTGCCAACACCATTTCATTGTTTGAAGAAAGGGAACCCCTGGGCAAATCCTTGTCAACATTAAAAATGTTCGATAAACTAAAAGATGACAATGATAATATGATTGATCAGCATGCGTTCTTAAGAGCGAGATTACTGGATATTTTTTTAGGCGACTGGGACCGTCATGCGGACCAATGGAGGTGGGTAGAAGATGGGAATGAGAAGGGTAAAACCTATAAACCGGTCCCCCGTGACAGAGACCAGGTATTTTATGTGAACCAGGGTTTTTTCCCAAAACTGGTCGCCCTGCCCTGGATCATGCCCAAATTCCAGGGCTTTGGAGCAAAGATAAAAAACATCAACACTTTTTGCTTTAATGCAAGATTCATTGATGGTATTTTTACGAATGATGTTTCCTATGATGATTGGCTAAAGATCAGTGACAAGACATTGAATGCACTAAGCGATTCCGTTATTGAGAACGCATTAAAGAGATTGCCGGCGAATGTGTATGATGCTACCCATGTGAATCTGGCAGATCAGTTGAAGAAAAGAAGAACCGATTTACGGCTGAAATGGCCCCGGTATTACCGTTTTATTAATAAAGTGATAGATATTGCTGCTTCCGACAAAAGCGAACTGGTATCTATCAGGGATACGCTCAATGGACAGCTGGTCATCAATATCTATAAAATTTCAAAAAATAATGAACCTGGTAAACAGCTTTACAGTCGCATATTAGATCCTTCGGTTACGAAGGAAATTCGTTTATTTCTGCTTGGCGGCAAGGATAGTGTCTTTATAAATAATACGGGTGCTCCTGTCAGGATAAGAATTGTAGGCGATGCCAGATCTGCTAAAAATTATCATATTGATGGCCAGGCCCGATACCTCCGGAGAATTCATATATATGATGGAACAGCCAATGCTGTTATTACCGGAACAGCTAATAATATACATCGGCATTTGTCGGATGACCAAAGCAATACCGAACTGCAGGTAACCAACCGGTACAATAAAACAATTCCTTTGTTAAATGCTGGTTTTAATGTGGATGATGGTTTCATTTTTGGCGGAGGAATCAGATTGGTAAAACAGGGATTCAGGAAACAACCCTATGCAAGCATTCAGCAGTTTTCACTGGCTCATTCTTTTTCTACAAATGCCTACAGGTTTATTTACAAAGGAGAATGGTTGCGCGCTATTGGCAAAGTCGATTTTCTCTTGCTTGCAAATGCACTCGCGCCGGATAATACGCAGAACTTTTTCGGCAGGGGCAATGAATCTGCCATCAATAAAACAGGTAATTATAAACGTTACTACAGAACAAGATTCAGTTTATATAACCTGGCTCCTGCATTTCGCTGGCACAATGGCAAAGGAAATAGTATTACGTTCGGTCCTTCTTTAGAGTATTACCGATACGATCCCAATGGTAATACCGGTCGTTTTATTAACAACTCTTCGCAGATTCATTCCTACGATAGTACAACCATTGCAAATGATAAAATGCATGCAGGCATTGTAATAAATATGCTGCATGATACCAGGAATAATCCGTTATTGCCCACATATGGCAGTTATATCAATCTGCGGGTGAAGGGATATGCCGGGTTAAATAATTTATCAAAATCATTTGCTCAATTTGTTTCGGAACTTGCAGTGTATAAAAGTATTGACAGGAAGTCGGCTTTTGTAATTGCAAATCGCCTGGGTGGCGGGGTTACAACCGGTAAGGCAGCTTTTTATCAGTCACTATTCCTGGGAGGGCACGAAAATCTATGGGGATATCACCAGTATCGCTTTGCGGGCGAACATATGCTGTATAATAACCTGGAGGCCCGCATTAAGGTGGCCAATGTAGCTTCTTATATTTCGCCCGGGCAACTGGGTATTGTTGCCTTTTATGATGTAGGCAAAGTTTGGCAGAAAGGTTACAACACCAGTAAATGGCACCAGGGTGCCGGCGGCGGCATTTATTTTGCCCCGGCCCAAATGGCGGTATTCCAATTGGTAGCTGGTAATTCCGGAGAGGGGTGGTACCCTTATTTTACAATGGGTTTCAGGTTTTAATCCGCGGACAGGGTCCACAGATAATTTGTGAAGGCTATAACAGTGTTTTCGGTATTCAGAAATTATCTTGCCTGATTATTAATAGAGTTTCATACATGAAGAATATACTTCTACTCACGATACTTTTATTTTTGTTTAGCTGCTCAGAAACAAGGAAGCAACCCGGATCTTATAAAGCCGGTTTCAAAATAATCCAGACTATTGACAAATCAAGAATTTACAAACCAGACACGGACACAACGGACTACCTGCACTACAGACCGCTTGATTTAGATATATGGTATCCTGCGAATTCATCTGCTACGGGCTCAGTTCTTTTATTCCGCGATATCCTGGGTCTTTTGGAAAAGAGGGCAAACTACTATACCGCCTCAAATGCCGGGAATGGTTTAACACAACAAATAGCGCAATATTTTTGCGATGGTGTCCATTGTTCTGACACAACTAAATTGCTAAATTTTAAAACAAAAAGTTTAAAAGATGCCGCTGCTGCCGGCACTGAATTTCCTTTGGTAATTTATCTTTCTTCTTTCAATGGCATGAGCTATGAAAACTTTACTTTATTTGAAGAATTGGCTAAGGAAGGGTTTGTTGTAGTATCAATAAGTTCGATTGGGCGGTTCCCCGGTGATATGACTATGAAAAAAGAAGATTTACAGGAACAGGTAAACGATGCTATTGCGTCCTTAAATGCTTTGAAGCAAATTTCAAATATCGATTTTTCCAAAATTGGGATAGTCGGATATAGTTGGGGTGCATTGGCAGCAGCAATTCTGGCAAGTAAAATTTCAAATGTTGCCTGCCTGGTTTCTCTTGATGGTTCGGAGTTTCATCACTATGCAGATGCAAAAGAAGAAAACACTGATTTTAATGATATAAAAAATAGTCGGGAGTTTAAAAATATGCATCTTTCAATACCCTATCTTCGGTTAGAAAGTTCATCCCTGAGCGAAACCGGTAAAGAAGATTCTGTCTATAATTTTTCAGAAAAACTTTCAGGAGAAAAATTTATTTTCAAGATTGATTCGGCGCAACATGAAGATTTTGGTTGCCTGCCTGTGGTGGTGAGGGAATCTGCCAATTGTAAAAGCAATCAATGTTTCAATACAATTTCAAAATTAACAAAAAGTTTCCTTGAACAAAACCTGAAAAATGTAAATTCTTTTTCAAAAACCGTTTTGAAAGAAATGAACTCGACTATCAGAAAAAAATAGAAAATTACATATTTGCTGCCTGCCTGATCCGGTGAGCATTCTAAACCTCCGGAATGGTTCCGGTCAATTATCCGTTATGATCAATTCTTTTCAAAAGTCAGGAAATCTGTTACTCCGCCACCGCCGCTTATATGCTGGAGTTTTATACGTGAATCTGTTCGTTCCGTAACCTGCCAGTCTTCATTAAGGTGCGCGAAATTACCGGGTGTCGAAAATAAGAGCACCAGCTTGACTTTTGTGTCATCATTGCCTGTTGCCCAGCTACCTGTAGAGGTATTTGCCCCGTTCACAGCAGTCAATACACTCCCCGTGGCAAATGTAAAATTATACCCGCTAAAATTAACGGTTTCATCAATATTCGTGTTGAGAAAATAAGTCACCCTCCAGGTTCCTGACGAAACGGTTGTATTAACCGTAGTGGTAGTAATTGCATTGTTATTACTGTCTTTTTTACTGCAGGATGAAAGTGCAATCATAAACGCAAGTGCAATTCCAAGGATATTAGTTTTCATATGTATAGATTTTAGGAAAAATTATATCTCTATGCATGCACATATTATGCCATTTCTTTTTACCGGTTACAGTGAAATCATAAAGTCCTGGTAATGTGTAATTCGCCCTATATAAAAATGTGCAATTGCCGACTGGTGCACTACATGGCTATATCTGCCTTTATTAATGTTTCTAATTACTATATCTACATTATAACAACTATATAACAACATCCTCTCTGGCAGGTGTTAACTATATATTAATTATATATTAACGCGATATCATACCACTAAAATGTGGATTAATATGGGTTTGCTGTGGGAATAATATGGAAATGATAGCAAGATGACATAGTACAGACCAATTTAAGGGATAGGGATAATACTACATTTTGTGCAAAAAAGAACTGCATAGCAGGCCGGTAAATGGGATAAACCGGGGCTTCAAAAGCTTCAATTTCGCCCTGATCATTTTTAGAAATCCGCCCTTGTTTCTTACATTTGGGCTGGAAGTCAGAACAAGGCGGATTTTGTTAAACCCATTGGAGATAAGATGAAAAAAACGAATACCCTTGTGATCGGGCAGGGCATTGCCGGAACATTAGTAGCCCTAATGCTTCACATGAATAAGATCCCATTTATAGTGATTGATCCTGGTTATGTAAACACAGCGAGCCGTATTGCCGCAGGCATGTTCACACCCATTAGCGGTAAAAGAAAAACCATTCATCCAATCGTGTTGAAACAAATTCTTTTTGCGATTAAAATATACCAAGAAATGGAGCTATTGCTTGGTACTACTTTCCTTCACCTGCATAATATATACCAGGTACACAATTCCGTAAAAGAGCAAAATAACCTGGTCCGAAAATCCTTTAATGTTGATTTTGGTAAATATATCCTTACCGATCCAGTGGCTTTACCCTGTATAATTCAGGAGATGGGTGCCTTCGAGATCACCCATTCCGGCTGGGTGGATTGCGGATCATTGATCAATGGTTTTGCCCGATGGTTAAAACAAAATGATGCCTTGATGGAAGCTGAATTTTCGTATGAAGATTTAGAGCCTGGTAAGGGGAGAATGAAATACCAGGGAATGGAATTTAGCAATATTATTTTTTGTGAAGGATACCAGGCCATTAACAACCCGTTCTTTAAAAAAGAAAATATAATACCCTGCAAAGGAGATATATTGAAAATCAGATATGATAACCTCCCAATTGACAGGATCATTAAGAAAAACGGCATTTATCTTATCCCCGAGGGCAATAATATATTCAAGGCAGGGTCAACTTATCAATGGAATAACAATACCATACACCAGGATGAGACAAGCAAAAAGCTGATTGAAAGCAAGCTTGATAGAATGCTTGAAAATAAGTTTACTACAATTGATCATCAATCAGGCATACGGCCTACTACGCAGAACCGGGAGGTTATTGCCAAACAACATTCCGAACACCGGGGAATGTTTATGCTGAATGGATTGGGCACCAAAGGAGTCTTGCAGGGGCCATGGTGGGCAAAACATGTAGTAGAGCTCTGTTTGCGGAATCTCTATGATTAATGGAATCCACTACACAGTATCCGGTATCCCAATATCCCAATATCCCGGCATCCTGCATCACAGCATCTATCATCCTGTTCATTTAGCCTCTTAAACAATCCCTAACCTCATTTTCAGGTCTTCCCTGTAAGAACTGCCTACCGGGATCTTATCGCCGTTTACAGTAACCTGGTGCAATTCGATGGTGGATATAAGTTTTGTTGCAACCACGAAAGATTTATGCACCCTTACAAATTCAGTAGAGGGAATAAGTTCAAAAATATCACTCATATTTTCACG
>JBDTWP010000034.1:0-30112 GCA_040006615.1 Ferruginibacter sp. | reverse complement strand
TATTACTTCAATTTCTGGCACCATCTTATCAGACCCCAGGCCAAATGTCAGAATGGGGCTAACAGATGACAGGAAACCTCGGGTAAGATATTGCTCCTGCATCTGAATTTGCCCTGTTTGCTTTAATATTATTTTAGCGCCTATTCCGACAGGATTATCCTTTTGCCCGAAAAGTTTGAATTGCAGAAAATTGCCTGAACCTCTTTCCCTGGAGTTGTTTTTATAAATAACTGCCGGGCCATCTGAATTGTTCACAACAATCTCCATATCACCGTCATTATCTAGGTCAGCATATGCCGCCCCATTTGAACAACTACGCATATCTTCTGCCCATTGGCCATTCCGTTTCTCAAACGTTAAGTTTCCTTTGTTCTGAAAAAAATAATTACTTTTTTTTCTCTCGGGCATTCGATCGAGGACGCTTTTAATGAATTCATTCTTATCCATTTTACCGGCCGCCTTAATTTCCGTCATCTTTTTTTCAACAAAATCCAGGTAGTCTTCATTTACAAAATCCCGTTTGATCCCGTTAGCAATAAACAAATCCTTCAGTCCGTCATTGTCCATATCGAAAAGTAATGGAGCCCAACTCCAATCTGTATTTGAAATCCCGCCCAATTGTGCAATGTCTGAAAAAATGGGAAATTGATCCCGCCTTGAGATACCATTATTTACTTGAAGTGTGTTGTACATATACTGATGATGCAAACCAAGATCCACCAACGTTTGAAAGTGATCTAAATTCATCATCCCTTTGCTGGTTTTCATCGTATAGTTATCTTCCGCCGTCATTTCCAAAGTAACTATATCGGACCAGCCATCGTTGTTAAAATCAGCCAGATCATTACCCATCGAGGCATACGAAAGATGGTTTAGAGGCTTGTCAATAGATTCTGTAAATGTTCCATTCCTGTTATTAACATATAAAAAATCCTTTCCCGAGAAGTCATTACTTACGTAGACATCGGGCCAACCATCATTATTTAAATCGCTAATTCCCAGACCCAAACCATAACTTAAACTGTTGTTGACTATACCGGCTTTTTTCGAAACATCTACGAACTTCCCATTTTGGTTTTGATATAGCCTATCCCCTGTAATATCACTTTCCGTATGCATCAATTTTTCAATATCTTCAAATGCATACACATCCGGGTAGTGGTTTATTTGAAACATATCCAAATCGCCATCGCGATCATAATCAAAAAACACAGATTGTGTAGAGCATGTGCTTATATCCAGGGCATATTTGGAACTCTCTTCCTTAAAAGCAGGAATTCCTGTGTCTGTTTCCCCCTGATTTATCCAAAGCTTATTTTTCCTCAATTCGTTGTCAGTATATTTCCCTGAATTCGAGATATAGATATCCATCCATCCATCGCAATTAATATCTACTGTAGTAACACCTGTTGGAAAACCGCTATGATCGGCTATCCCGGAAACCTTTGAAACATCTCTAAATTTCAGATTCCCCTGATTTAAATAAAGTCTGTTGGGATATAAATTAGAAAGGAAAAATATGTCCTGGAGCCCATCATTATTTAAATCAGCAACCGCCAGGCCGGCGCCATTATAATAATATTCATAGAATAATCCATTCCTTGTCAGGGACTCGGTTAATTTATTATCGAAATCAATTCCTGTATTTTCCGGCATCAATATATCGAACAACCTATCAGGTACATGTTCTTTACTTTTGCAAGCATGCATTAATACCAACAGTAGACAAAATATGCAGTTCTTCATCGATCGAAAATTTAAATTCGCCCTACCTGGCATCTACGCAAATCGATTAATTTCCAAAATTGAATTTATTTAGTTTGCTCATTGCTTTTAATATAATAAAATAGATTTCAATTTCGTACGAGATTAATTATTTTTCCGGCCATGGTTCCTATTAGTCGTGACAATTAATGTTTTAGACTTTTCAAAAATGCCAGTGATCCAGGTACCTGCTTATTGTATACGGAGCTTTCGTCTTCAATAAAATAATGCTCAATACCAGCCTTTTTCGAGGCTATCAATATGGAACGGATATCAATCTGACCTGTTCCCAATGCCACATCATTTTCTGTGGAGGTTTTTCCTGAAAGATCTCCAACAACTCCTTTTCTAAGGTCTTTTAGGTGCATCAATTTAAACCTGTTGCCATATTTACGTATAAGTTGCACAGGATCACCACCAGGAAATACTGTCCACAGAACATCAATCTCAAAATTGACATATTTAGGATCTGTATTTTGTATAATATAATCAAAGAGAGTCTGGTTTCTGTACGGATAAAATTCATACCCATGATTATGGTAACAAAAAGTGAGCTGGTATTGATCTTTCAATATTTTCCCAACTTTGTTAAAATCATTTACCGCCTTCTGAGCAACCTCAATGGTAAAAGGTGCCGTAAAAGGAATCCACGCCACCCTGACGAAATTAGCTCCAAGGAGTTTGGCGTTTGTTGCCACTTCAGCGGTTTTAGTAGTGAAATCTTCATAATTTACACCCAGTGATGAACAATACATTCCTCTTTCATCGAGCATTGTTTTAAGTTCGGCAGCTGTTTTTCCAAATAAGCTTGAAAATTCCATATCCACAAATCCCAGGTTCTTCAACGTATCAAGAGTTAGCGCAACATCTTTTTGGAAACTATTCCGGTAAGTATAGGACACCATACCAGGCATTTGTGGAAAAAGGAGTTCCCCTTCTCCCATATTCTGAGCCTGAATCTCAAAACCAATCTGCAGGCAGATTAAAATTTGTATTATTTTTTTCATTGATTATTATGAATATTTGTATTTTACTATATGTGATTACTGAAATAATCATTCCCTTTTTGTGACATAATCTCAATAACTATTCCTATACTACCTGGAAAAGGTTTTGCTTTAACAGAATAGTCTACCACCTCTATCAATTTAAATGCAACTGACGTTCAAATGTCCCTGGCATCCTATATAACAAATCCTGATTGATAAATTTAGAGCTTCATTTCCCACCCTTCCTCATATTTGCGATGCCATAACCGACTTGCGTCTTCATTATCCAATATGTGCCCGTTTAATGAATTGCAATGCAATGTTGATCCAGACCTTTGAGCAATATTGGCCAAATGACAAAGTACGACACTTTTATGAGCATCCTCTATTGGTGCCGTCGGTTTCGCATTGCCACGTATGCTTTCAACAAAATTGTTAAGGTGATATAAATCTTCAACAGCGCTGGTACTAACCGTGTTGTTTGGATCAGCAACTATATTCGTTTTTGTTTCTTTCATCAGCTTGTTTGCGGAATCGTACACTTTAAAATCTCCGGCTCCGGAATTAATTAATGTGCCTTTATCTCCAAATATTGTAAATCCTCTGCCATAGCCATCAATTGGAAAAGAGTTGCAACTTCTCCCCTCCCAGGTAATAACTTTTTGATTTTCGAATTCAAAAGATGCAATTTGTGAATCAGGGGTTTCCCAATCATCTTTAAATGCATATCTTCCTCCTGCAGAAGTTACTTTTGATGGGAAATCTACTCCCAGAAACCAGCGGCAACAATCAATTTCGTGATTCCCATTATTACATGCTTCCCCTGTTCCCCAATGCCAGAACCAATGCCAATTATAATGTATAAGGTTATCCTTGTAAGGTTTGCGCGGGGCGGGCCCTTGCCATAAATCGTAATCAAGGCGGGAAGGGACGGCGACAACGTTGCCTAAACCCATTGATTTACGATTATTGGTGTACCAGGCCTTTGCCATGTACGGATTTCCAATAAGCCCCTCACGGACTTGTTGAACTGCATCGATTAGAGTCGGGAACGAACGTCTTTGGCTGCCAACTTGTATAATCTTACCATATTTTACCTGGGCGCGAATCAATATTTCACTTTCGTTCGGATTATGACTGCAAGGTTTTTCGACGTATACATGTTTGTTATTCGAAACTCCAAGTAACGCAGCCGGCGCGTGCCAATGATCCGGGGCGGCAATTACCAATGCATCGAAATCGGTTTTAGAAACGAGCTTACGTATGTCTTTCTCAATAATGGGTTTGCGGGATGCCCCATTTAACGCTTTTAACCCGTTTTTTATGGCGTCATCTTCCACATCGCAGATGTATGCCACTTCTACACCCGGGATCTTCGAAAAATTTTCGGCATGATATGCGCCACGTGCATTAACTCCCATAACGGCAATAATTACTGTGTTGCTGGGTGCCGTTTTGCCAAATACGGGAAAATTTAAAATAGTTAACCCTCCGGCTGCAGCTATTGATGTGTTCTTTATAAAATCTCTTCGTTCCATCGAATTTGTTAAAATGAGGTGATAATAATAAATTGTTTGTGACGCCGGATAGTGTTCACCAGAATTGGATCGAACCATTTAGTCTTATTTCAAAATAAAATCAGTATAAACCCCGCAACAGTTTCTCAACGCCTTTGATATATATTTTCTCGGTGACAGGATCAAACTGGGTTGACCATGGTTCGTATCCGCCTTCACTGTGCGCTTGTTGGGTAGGAAGGTACCCCATCGAGCCATTGGAGTAGCCAACTATAAAGGGAAAACGCGAATGACTAATAGCTTTAATCTCTTTTCCGATTTCATGAAATAATTCACCAGGAAATGTAATCCAGGTAAACTGATCAATTTTTATTACGGTTGTTGTTACACCTACAGTCGTGTTTTTGAAATCCTCTACTACGATCCACCATGAATATATTATCTAAACCAGCCTTGCCTACCTCTGGGGCCGAGTGTGTATGGGTCGTAGTCCACCAAAAATTTACCGGGCTTATTCCAAGCAGGATCTTCAATAGACCCGCAACATGATCGTACTCAGTCGGTGAGATCAGACAGATGTCGGTAGACACTAAAACAAACTGTGTAATCCCGTCATCCAAAACAACGATCCTGTGATAAATGTGGTCAAGCACGCCTGTAGATATTCGTGCGTCATAACCCAATAAATTCTGTGGGTTGTCTGGTGTAATGTCTACTTTAACTACTGATGCCCGAAATCCTTTCTTTTCTTTAGTTGTAGAAATATTGGACTGTTGACAAAAAGGCGCATTTATAAATATAACCATGAAGAGAACGATAAGGCACTCCTTCTGCATCTTTAATTCATTTTTGAAATTTTAAGAGATAAATCCTATGTGAATAACCATATAAAAGTAGATTTCAACCTGTGTCGAAATAGATATCAAATATTGCGAATACATTTACCTCGATTAGAGCTAATTATTTTCACAGTTTCAATGCAAATCCGCATTTCTGCGGCAGCCTTTATCGAAAAGCACATAATTTAGATATTACCATTGTCAAATTAGAAAACGATCATCTTTCTCTCCTCATTTATTTTAGGAAGCATGGTTAAAGTAACCTTAAACAAACTTCCTGAAATATGTTTCGGCATTTACCGAACCAACCACATTTTAATTATATCCAGGGTTCTGTTTAAGGTTTGAATTTGTATTAAGTTGATTTAAGGGAATGGGTGCAAGGTTCCTATAATCCTGACTTCCATCAGGGAAGGCTTTATAAGAAAGACGGGATTTTCTATTGTATATTCCAAAACGAATCATATCCTGTCGCCTGTGGCCTTCCACGCAAAATTCCCAACCCAGTTCATCAAAAAATCGTCCATATTGAATATCAGCGCCACCCTCATGGGTAACCCCATGATAGGGTCCGGAAGTGATGTCTCTCAACCCATAATCATAACTACTACCTTCGAGTAATTGCGCATCGGTAACTAAAGCCTTACTGGCATCATCAAAACTTCTTGCCCGCACCTGCGTTACAAGCGCGCCGGCGCCAGACCTGCCCAAACGCAACAGACATTCTGCTTTCATCATTAGAATATCAGCATATCGTATAAGAGGTAAATCATTGCTCATATTTACCGGGTCACTTCCTATTGGAATTTCAAATTTCCAGGCTCTGTAAGAATGGACCTCTTCAGTGGAGTCGATCCCAGGAAGCTCATTCACAATAATCATGGGCTGTCCTTTTAAAGTTCCGGTTTGAACAGTCAATGCCTCGCCCGATGACGAATACACCTGCCCATAAATCCAACCTTTGGTTAACCTTTTATCAGCATGGTCGAATGTATTTATAAATTGGGGCAATGAAATCAGGCCACCCCATCCCACAGAACGTAAATTAAAAGTTTGCGAGCTTTGCTGAGGAAGTGAAAAAACATTCAATAAAAAGTAACTTTTAGCGAAAACTTCGTCGTATGGAACGGTCCAAATTAATTCCTTTGAATTTTGGTTTTGCTCAATAAAACAATCCCGTTGTACCGGTTCAAGAGCAAAGCCCTTATTCGCGTTAATAATTTCGTCACATGCTGAAAGACATTTATCCCACTCTTCTATACCAGACCAAACTTTTGCATTTAAATATATTTTCGCAAGGAGCGCTAGGCTGCTCCATTTATTGTTAAACCGTCCATAAGTGCCTACATTGTGGTCGTCGCTTAAAGACGGCAATGATTCATTAATTTCGGTAACAATAAAATTATAGACTTCAAGCCTTGTATTTTGAGTAGGTAAATATCCAACGGGAACATCATATTTTGTAACTATAGGAACATTCCCATAAAGATCACATAATACATAGTAAAACGATGCTCTCAAAACTCTTATTTCACCAATAACCGCGTCCTTTTCCGGGCCAGCGGGTAAGCCAATCTGGCCTGACTCAATCTGAAAGAGTAACCGGTTACAAGTATTAATGCCAGAGTACACTTTGGGCCATATGGCAGACCAGTAGCCATCTTCGCTTGTCCAATCGTGTAAATGCAGCCTTTGGTGTATTCCACCATCATAAAAGCCATATGGTTTGGTAGCCTCTACAAGTACGTCTGAAGTTTCCTCGTTAGTTAGAAAAAGGTCCGCGTCATTGAACAGAACGTCTCTCCAGGTACCGTAGGCACTTCCGAGCAAAGCACCCACATCCTCATTTGTAGGTACAAAATCTTTTGCAACAATGTCAGAATAACTGGTGTCCTTAAGTTTTGTACACGACATCACTATGACCAATGCACAAATAACAAAAGGCCATAATTTACTATCAACTACTTTTTTCATGATTTAATATTTATTAATTGACAGATACATTTACACCAATAGAATAAACCCGCGTTGTTGGATATTTATTTCTAATATCATTGCCGGGGGTAAGACCAAGAGCATTTACTTCCGGGTCCATCCCTTTATAATTAGTAATTATAAAAGCGTTTGAAACAGTGGCATACAGGCGTAATGATTCAATATGCTTGATTCTTAACTTATGAAAGTTATACCCAAGATTTATGTTATCTATCTTCCAGAAATCGCCATTTTCTATATAATAGCTATTGTATTCTACCGGAACATTTTTGTTTAGGACTGCTTTTCCTAACACCTTGTCAAAAGCCGAACTCATTAAGTTGTAACTCGTAAAACCGGGGTTTTCGGAATACAAACGTTGAAAGTTTAAAATTTGATAGTCAAAGGCGCCGCGCATGGTTATATTCAGGTCCAAATTGCCTAATCTGAAAGTATTGTTCCAGCTAGCATAGTACTTTGGCAGCCCGTTACCCAATATTTTTTTATCTGCTTCAACCCGTGTTTCAGATGGTTTACCATTCATGTCTTCATAAATCCATTTGCCATCAGCGGTTACGTCAACAACTTTATATCCGTAAAAATTTCCTATCTGATTGCCGATTTCTACCCGGTGTGTATATGTAGAAATGGGAGATCCCGTAGAGCCCGCATTAAACCAGGGATTTGTAGTTTTATACAGTTCATTTTCTAATGAAACCAATTTATTCTTGTTGGTAGAAAATGTAACAGTAGAATTCCATTCGAACTTATTGGTTTTTATTGGTATAAAACCCAATAGTATTTCCAGTCCCTTGTTTTCCATTACACCTACATTAGCCTTGGTGGTGCCAAAAGCATTTGGCGGCGTAGGTACTGAATAATCATATAATAAACCATTTGTTCTTCGTATATAATAGTCAATACTTCCTGATATTCTTCCTTCAAGAATACCAAAATCCAACCCTATGTTTGTTTCCTTTTTTTCTTCCCACCTTAGACTGGGATTAGGATTGCTAATGGGATTTAAAAAAGGCACCCAGTTCCCATTTATCAAAAAATCTCCTCCATAACCTAACAAGCTTTCTCCGAGAAATAATTCATCAGGGGCAGTACCGGTTACTCCAAATCCTGCCCTAAGTTTCAAATTATTAATAAACTTAAGCTGCTTCATAAAACCTTCTTCACTAATTCTCCAACCTGCAGAAAGAGCAGGGAAAGTACCCCATGGATGCTTCGTTCCTATAAACCTTGAAGATGCCTCATATCGGAGATTTGCCGTAAATAGATATTTTTCTTTATAATTATAACCCAGTCTTCCAAAAAAGCCAATCAGGTTAGATTCATATTTCGAACTGGTCATCAAATTCTGAGCTCCTACACTTGATCTTTTACCAGCTCCTATTCTATCGATATATGAATAATTACCAGCGGGAAAATCCCAATTTCTCAGGTTAGTATATTCATTAAGATCCTCCTGATAGCTATACCCTACCAAAGCGGTTATTTTATGTGAACTAAATAATTTTGTATAATCGGCTGTTAGTTCCAGAAGCTTATTAAGATTCTGTCCGAAACTTTTACTCGCATATCCATTTTTACCATCCCGTATAGTTGATAAATGTTGTTTTGTTTGCCCCTGGCCACTTTCATAGTCAGATTTACTTCTTGATCCCAGGGCCGTAAGCAATAATCCTTTAGCTGCCTCGAATGATACACTTCCACTAATTCTTGTCTCTTGTCGTTGATAACCTCCATAAGTTTCGTTTAATAGTCCAAGAGGATTTTCATAATATGAAATGGATGTTTGTTCATTCCAACTTCCATCAGGATTTTTTATGGGTGCTGTCGGATTTCGATACAAGGCCTGGTTGAATACGTTAGATGATTCCTGGTCTGCCAGGCCTTCACCAATATTCCCGTAAGGCACACCTGTTCTAACATCATTATTCGTAAATTTTAAGGTGAATTTTAGCCGGTTATCAAACATATTGTGATTTACAGCAACCCTTCCATTAATCGTGTGAAAATCTGACTTTAGCATTACTCCCTGAAGATTCCGGTAATTATAAGTTGCCAGATAGTTTGTTTTTGCATTTCCACCTTTTAAAGTAAAATTATGAACTTGACTCAATGGAGTTTTTCTACTAATTTCTTTCACCCAATCTGTGGTGGATCCCAAATCAGGAAATGTGACTCCATCGGCAATCTTTTGACGATATTCTTTAGCATCAAGCATTTTTGGAATCCTTACATAATTTTGCGTACTAACATATGAGTCATAAGAAAATGTAGGCGCAATATTACCTTTAACCGTTCTGGTTGTAATCAGAATTACTCCATTAGTACCTCTTGTTCCGTAAATGGCGGCCGCCGATCCATCTTTCAATACATCGATACTTTCGATGTCTTCAGGGACCACTGTGTTTAAGTCCCCGGGAATACCGTCAACCAAGATCAATGGTTGAGTACTGGTGCTTAACGTAGCAATTCCTCTTAACAGGATTTGAGATGACGCTGTAGGATCTCCACTGGGAGTGGTTATGGTTAAACCAGCGATTTTACCCCGCAATAATTGTCCCGCGTCCTTTACATAGCCTCTTATAAAATTATCGGAATTAACGGTAGCCACTGCATTGGTAACTTCTGCCCTCCTTCTTTTGCCATATCCAATAGCAACAACCTCTTCCAGCCCCAGGTGAAGACTCTCCATAATAATATTCACAATGTTTTTATTTCCGATAGCTACTTCCTGCGATTTCATTCCTACAAATGAAAATTGCAAAACTGAATTTTCCGGAATATTGATTAACGAGTAACTCCCATGCTCATCGCTCACTGTAAAAATTTTGGTGTCCTTTAGGGATACCGTGCAGCCGGCAAGATACTCTCCCTTTGAATCTGTTACTACCCCCAAAACAGAAATTTGCTGACCAACATTAGTGATGGAGGGATTTGATTTCATTCCTATTTTTTGAATCAAAATGAGTTTGTCTTTTACCTCCTGGAAAGTGTATAAAGTGCCTTCCAGGGCCTGGCTGAGAATTTTTCCAATTGGCTTATCTACTGCATCAACAGTACAAAGCATTTTAACGTCAATATCATCATTGTTGTAGAAAAAACGATAGTTACTTTTATTCTCAATCTGACTGAATAAATTCTGCAACGTCGCATTTTTCAATCTAATGCTCATTGTTATATTTTGCGACCAAACAAAAGCAGTTATTTGAAAAGTAAAAATCAGGAGAAAAGTTAATTTTGGTCTGAGATCAAGTAAATATTTTGTACTCTGCCCGCCCATAAAAAGGGATGGCATTATTCGCTTTAATTTCATAATTATTGAAATTTAGGTGTTAAATTCTATTTTGATTTTTATCCAGAGAAGTGTAGGTAGTGCTTACTTTTTGCAGGTAATGATCAAAAGCATTAGTTTTTGTTGATTACAAATTCCTTAGTTTTCAGATTCGATAATTATTTTATTTCCACTGAAATGACAGGAAACATATTTGGAAACGTTTATAAAATAAACAACATCCTGAATGCTTTCACGTTCGAGAACGCCAGTGAATCTTCTTTGCTTTACCTTTTCGTCAGCAAAAACAAATTCAACATCAAACCAACGTTTAAGGTTTGGTATTAATTCATTTAGTGTCTTATCACGAAAAACAAGCCGGCCATTTTTCCATTCTATATCTTCTGACAAATCTTTTGATTGAGTCAAAACCATTTTCTTGCTTTCTTTACTGAATACGACTTTTTGGTCAGGTTTGATTCGGATCTTCTCAAACGGGCTTGAAATCATTAAACTGCCTGATACTAATGTTGTTGAAGTAGAATTCTCCTCAGGGAAAGCCTTTACATTAAATGTGGTACCAAGCACTTCAATATCGATATCTTTTGTTTTAACCTGAAAGGGATGATTTCTATCTTTGTAGACCGAAAAAAAAGCTTCTCCCTCCAGGAACACTTTTCTTTCTACATTTTTAAAATCCGCATTGAAGGTTATTTTACTCCCGGAATTTAGCCAAACTTCAGACCCATCCGGTAAAATAACGGTGGCCTTATCACCATAAGCACACGAAAGCGTTGTCATCGAAATATTTGGCTCAACACTTCGCGTTCCAATATAATAACTTAAAGGAAGTCCTAAAGTCAAAATTAAAATAGCCGCATATTTTAAAAACCGTAGAGGGATGGTTTTATTTTTCCGGATACGCTTCTGCTTGCGAATCTTTATAATAAATTCACGTATTGCATCTTCCAAATGATAATTATCGCTGTTGTCCTGGATTTCTGAGTTCATCCAAATTTCCCGCAAATCATTGTAAAGCCTTTTGTTATCTTCGGACTGTTGTAACCAATCTGCAATAAACTTCTCGTCTTCCATATCTGCTTCTCCTGCAAACAGCCGGATTATTACAGAATGAATTATATCTTGAGTATTCGCCAAGTTTTCTTCTAACTAAGATGCATAAATACTACAAACCCTGTATTTAAATGAAAAAAAAATAAATCTTTTTTATTACTGAACATTAACATCGCACAACAAATACCAGGAATCTCGACTTAAAGTTTTTTGTATTGTTGCGAACTTATTGCACTGACCAGAAAGAAAGTTATAGATTGAGTGATTAACCATAGTACAAAAATCAACCTTGTAGGCAGAAGCCCAGGTTTCAGGCAGAGCACTACAATTCTCTAATATAACCGTAAGTCATTGCAGGGGGCAGTGGCAGTATTTTTTTGGTAGATGGCAGTCAACCAATCGTTCCTTTAAGATTGAATAAAAAGTAAGCTAGTCCTGAGGTTAGACAAAATTTCAGTTTTAAACCCTAATGCCTATATGAGAATAAATGAAAGTTGATTTGTTAAAGAAAAAGGAAGAAAAAACTGAAATCCGGAAAGAGCTTTCTTGCCAATAAAAAAAGCGGTATAGCGGGTATAATAGTTAGAAAGTTAATTAAATTTTGTTTTAATCGAAGGGTTGCTTTTGAAAGATGCATTTCTATAGTTTTTACTGACAATCCCATTATTTCAGCTACTTCCTTCGCCTTTCTTTTTTCAAATCGTCTTAGCTTAAATACTTTCTGTTGCTGTTTGGAAAGCTTATCAACAGCCTCTTTTATTTTATCAGTTAAATTTTCGCTGATCAAACCTTGTTCTTCATCCTCGGCGATCGAAAAGTATGAATTTGATGTTGATGATTCGTAAAAGAATTGTTTAAGATTATCTTCCGTCTTCATCTTACGCAAATAGGATAATGAATTGTTTGCAACAGCCCGGAACAGGTAAGCCTTTATCGAAGTATTTATTTTAACCAACTTACGGTTTTCCCATAATTTTAAAAAAGTATCTGAAACAATTTCTTCGGCGATATTTTTGCAACCAACATATTTTTTTGAGTATAAACAAAGGGGCACATAATATTCTTTAAATAAGAAAACATATGTTTCTTCATCACCATTGAATAAATCCTTAAGAATTTTTGGCTCCAATTTTGAATCAATTAATAATTAAATATAACAAAATATTGTAAAAGTTGCATTTTCTGAATGTTTTTCCCCTACAACCGCCAAATTCTTAAACTATGGTTGAATAAATACACTAAATTAATATCCCGATGAAAATCTTCAACTGAATTGTTTAGGTTCTTTGAATAAACTTAAAAATTATGAGCTGTACTTAAATTGACAATTCGCCACATTTCATATAGGCATTTATTAGATCCTCAATAATTATAAAAATTCCAAATAGCTTAAAAAATTCAGGATACTATTGCGTTAGTGAGAAATAGGCCCGTGCATTTTCCCAGTTGCTCATAAATAAATCAACAGTAAGTTCTGAAACTTAAATGGTTAGTTTAACGCTGAATTTCTGCTTCAGCTATTTCAAATCGTGATTTTTTAATTTTTATAATGTCGGTCATTTTCCCTGGTAAAAAATTTTAGTCATATACATATACAGAAACAAAAAAGTAAAATCTTTTTCTGTTACGCTAACCTTATCGGTATGGCACATTCGATTTTGAAAACAAATATACAAAATGTAACGCCAGGACGGATCGAAGTTTATATATTTGCGCCCGTTCTACCTTTATTTCCAAACATTGCAGATATATTATTCCTTTTTAAGGCAATATTTTAAAAAACCAGGCGAATTTATTCGTCCACGATTTTATAAATTTAGCATTTTAAAGAAGATAATGGATTTTCGAAAATCAGGATTCTTTTTTATAAATTAACAGACCTTTTTGCTAATCAATAATTTTCAAAGAAAGTGAAAGACACGACCCGAGACCATGTTGTTCAAAGACTATTATCACTCGATTTTTTGAGGGGATTGATCATGGTGACCTTAATGCTTGGCGAAACCGGTTTCTTTCGAAAATTAATTCATGCATTTCCCAACGCTTTTGTCAAAACGCTCTCGACGCAGTTTGAACATTCTGAATGGCATGGTTTAACTTTTTGGGATATTATATTACCCGCATTTATGACAATGGCCGGTACTTCAATGGCCTTTTCGTATAAAAAACAGCAACAGTTGGGCTATACCTGGAAGCAATCTTTTTTAAAAGTCCTCAAAAGGAGCTTTTGGCTGCTTTTTTGGGGTATATTAATTTACGCGGTACGTGATCGGCATCTCAATTTTCAATTAAGCAATGTACTTACACAACTTGCATTCACAACCTTGATTGCATTCTCTGTTATCAATAAAACGATATGGTGGCAGTTTACAGTGACTTTATTGTGCCTGCTTGTCCCGGAAATGTTATCCCGTTTCATCCATATTCCCGGGTTTGATCAGCCATTTGTTGAGTTTCATAACTTCGGAAGTTTTATTAATAAAAGTTTGGGAATTAAAATCGACCCGGATCATAAGACCAACTTTATAAATTTTATTTCAAGCGGGGCGCATACAACCTGGGGGATGATGGCAGGCCAGCTTTTATTATCTGGAAAAACTGCAAATCAGAAATTTAAGCGGCTGCTATTGTTTGGCTTACTTGCTGTACTAACCGGACTTACACTTGATTTAACTGAGATTACACCAATGCTTAAGTGGATTTCTACCAGTTCTTTTGTGCTGGTTACGGGCGGCATAGGCCTTGTTGCACTGGCGGTATGTTATCACTGGATTGATGTACGTAAAAACCAAAGACGTTTGCGATTTTTTACCATCGTTGGGATGAATTCAATATTTATCTACCTTTTTTTCATTTTTATAGGTCACATGTGGTTAAATGGATATATGGAAATTTTATGCAGCGAAATATTAAACTTGGCCGGTATCCCTCTTTTGGTTGGGGTAGTCTTTGGCTGCATAGTTGTTTTTATATTGGAATGGTGGCTATGTTATTATTTGTATAAAAAGGAGATTTTTTTTAAATTATAAATCTTTAATCGGCGCTAAGTCAAACATCTTAACTTTTTTTAGATAATTGTAGATAATCTCCGAAGGGCTACTTTTCCAGTTCTATAGGAAAAATCTTAGTTCCTAACTTTTTATTTTCATTAATTATTGGGCAGAATACTAATACATAAACTGGTAGTAGTATCAATTCTTTAATAGCTTATGGGTCATAGAAAGTAAAGTATAGTGGCTTGCTGGCATCCGGGTATACTTTCTTCGGATTAAATACAATATTACCAAAAAGTACTATGCTTTTTTTGAAGGAAGTCCTGACACAGGTACAAAGACACTAAAATGTGAACTGGTATTCGCCATAAGTTACGTTTTTTCTTTAGCCAGGTTCTTTTTTTTAGTCATTTTCAAAAAGGTTAAGTTTCTCTCATAGTTTACTTGAAGAGACACTTTCATTTTTTAAAACTAACTTTCAGTATTTTAAGAAAAAGTAACAACTTGATTTATAAAAATAAACCAGTTGGCCAACTATTATACTGCATTCTTATTTTCTATCAGGAATGCGCCCGATCAATGGCACATTTTAATAAGCTGTAACATGAATCACTATTTTATTAATTGCATTGCTATTATCTTGACAATTCTCAATAATTGTTATATTCCACATGACCATAAATTAGTGAGCAGATTTTCAAGTTCTGATAGTTTACCTAAGGTTTTTTCCCAAAATCATACTGATTTAATCGCGGTTCGTTTGAGACGTGAGGCCGAATTAAACTTTGCTGGACAAAAATTACCGGATAACTTAAAAGATTGGAACTATTACAGCTTACAATTAAGAAGTAAAATAATAAAAATGAATGGGGTTTGTACGGATCATACCATAGATTTAAATATCAAAGAAACCGGTACTATTCAAATGAAAGGCTATAAAATTAAGAATATCTATTTTCAAACCCTTCAGGGAGTGTATGCCACCGCCAACCTGTATATTCCTGATGGTAAAGGCCCGTTCCCCGCCGTTCTCTATATGATTGGCCATTGGCCGAAGGGTAAAATTGATTTAGATGGCCCTCAGGCAGTAGGGCATAGTTTAGCGGCCAATGGCTATGTATGTCTGGCTATTGATCCCTGGGGTTCAGGAGAAAGAACTACTATTCATGGGATTTTTGAGGACCATGGAGATGGAAGTTCTCTTGGATCCTTGTTAATGAACGTTGGTGAGACCTTATTGGGCATGGAGCTATCAGATAATATGCGAGGTGTTGATTTGCTTTGTTCACTCCCTTTTGTTGACGCTAAAAATATTGGAGCAACCGGCGCAAGTGGGGGAGGAAATCAAACCATGTGGCTTGCATCTATTGATGAGCGGATCAAGGCTGCCATGCCTGTGGTAAGTGTCGGGACTTTTGAATCATACATTATGGGATCGCCCTGCATATGTGAGGTCATGGTTGCAGGATTGACGCTAACCGAGGAAGCGGGTATCCTTGCCTTGGTCGCGCCACGCGCCATAAAGATGTGCAATCATAAAAAGGATGACAATCCCGCTTTTAGCCCCTCCGAAATGCTTCGCAGTTACAAAAATGCCAAACCAATTTTTAAAATGTTCGGGGTAGAAGATAATATTACGTACCAGCTGTTCGATCTATCACATGGATATATGAAAGAGGACAGGGAAGCCATGATCGGTTGGTTTGATTTACATCTGAAAGGGGTAGGAACCGGCACGTCAAAAAAAGAAATCCCGTTTAAACAACTTGCCGAGGACAAACTCATGGTGTTTTCTAAAGGACAAAGAGATGCAAAAGTTGTAAGCACGGTAGAATTTTGTAAAAAAAGAGGGAATGAATTAAGAACCTTTTTTTTGAATGCCAGGTCTTTTGACACTGCAATAAAAAGAAATGAGCTAAGGGACATTTTAGGAGACAGAGAAAAATCAACTTTGAGAAATATCCACGAATACTCAAAAATCAATGGTTGGGATCGATTTGCACTGGAAACTTCAGATGATAAACTGATTCCGGTGTTGTTACGAATACAACCAAATAATTCCGGGGAATTTGTAATTGTTTGCAATCCGGAAGGAAAAGACAAAATTTCAACTGATTTAATTGATGGGTTAATTAAATCAAGCAGAGGAATTGCAATTGTAGACCTATCCGGGACTGGCGAATCTTCGTCAACTTCAATAAAATTGGATTATGCAACAGGAAAGCTTCGTGTTATTTCAAGATCGGAATTATGGTTTGGCAAAACTATTATTGGCGAATGGGTAAAAGAGCTGAATGTTCTTTGTGAATTTTTAAAATCTAATTATCTGGTTCAAAAAGTGCGGCTTGATGGTAGTAAGGAAGCAGGACTTGCCGGTTTGTTTCTCAGTGTACTGGAAAGTAATGTTGACAGTCTTGTTCTGCGTAATGCTCCTGTCAGTTATCTGTTGGATAACGACGAACCGAATAACTTCTTTAGTATGGCAATTAACCTTCCCGGATTTCTTAAATGGGGCGACATTTCAATGGCAGCCGCTCTTACTGGTAAGAACGTATTATTCATCGATCCGGGAACTATGTCCGGGAAAAAACTAAGTTTGGAGAAACTGAAAGAATATCAGGAGGAATTTATAAATTTAAGGAAGATTGTTAAGCTGCCAGGAAAGACGGATTTCAATTGATCACGATTAACCTGACTATTCGATTTTTGATTATTAAGATGGTTCAGCAAGTCTGAATGAAATATTGGAATCTCAATAAAGGAAACCAAAATATTTAAGAAATGCATTGGGTCACTTATACGGGGAAAAATGTTTCTATTATATTGTTCATTGTAATATACTATTCTTCATTAATTAGTTGTAAGAATACACCTAATAATGTTAAACAAAAAGACCTTGATTTGTTGACCACCCAAACGATTGGTCTTGCTTATTTGGAAGAGTTTAAACTTGACAGCGCTGAATATGAGTTTCTTAAATTTATAAGACTGGCGCCAAAGCAAAAACTGGGGTATGCGAATCTTGGATTAGTGTATTTAAGAATGGGGAGGAATCGTGACGCTGAAAAGCAACTTTTTCAGGCAATTAAAATCGATTCAAAGGATGCTGATATAAGATTGCTTTTGGCCACTGTTTATCAGATGGATGATAAGCCCGATAAAGCTATCTCTGAACTTACAAAGGCGCTGACTTTCGCACCCGGCCATATTAAAATTCTATATAATCTTATTGAATTGTATGCTGCCAAACCAGGTAATGAATCTAAAGACCTACGTAAAAATTATATACTTCAACTTATTGAAAAAGGGCCGGGAAATTTAGTTCCCCATCTTTTTTTAATCGAAATGTATATTCACAACGGAGATTATGATAAGGCAATAGAACGAATGGAACTAATTCATAAGCAGTTTCCCGAATTTCCGGAAAAAGCCATTGAATATTATGATAAGACATTGTCTTTTTTGAAAAAGCTCAATAAAGAAAATGCGATTTTACAATTTTCTATTTTCTACAATTATCTGAAAGTTACCTCCCCTTATCAGGCTGGAATGATGGAATTGAAAGGTCCTGGCGGATCTCTTGTTGGTTTCCCGCTTATTACTTATGACACACAGCCTTCATCTGACTCCACAGTAAATAAATCGATTATTGACGTTATTAAATTCACAAATGCTACGTTTTCCGCTGCCTTGAATATTGTTCCAACTTTCAGCGAAACTGAAAACATTGCATTCAGGAATACAACACATATAGAGTCTGCTGATTATAACGGAGATGGGGATATAGACCTTTATGTGGGTAATTATGATCCAGCTTCAAAAGACTATAAACATTACTTATTTGACAACGAAATCGGAACATTTAGGGATGTTGCACAGGAGCGCGGATTCAAACATTCCGGAAAAGAAATATCCGCTCAATTTGGCGATTATGACAATGATGGTTTTCCTGATCTTTATATTGTTAAAGAGAGTGGGGATTTATTATACCGGAATGATGGGAAAGGCAATTTTGAAAATGTAACGGCAAAGACGAATATCGGTGGCAAAAACGGCGGCAATAAGGCTTTGTGGTTGGATCTTGATCATGACGGGGATCTCGATGTGTTTGAAACGACCTCCAATTCAAACCTGGTATTCAGGAATAACGGGGATGGCACTTTTCAGGAACGAGCTGAAAAAATGGGGCTATTAAACGCCGGTACTAAAGGCGCCGGCAGCGCATTTGGTGATTTTGATGATGATGGAGATATAGATTTAGTTTTAATAAATGCAAATGCAAGCGTTCGTTTGTATTCAAATCAAAGACAGGGAGTTTTTAAAGATATTACCGAAAATAGCGGCCTTAAAAATATTGGAGGATCCAGTTCAATTTCAGTGGGAGATTATAATAATGATGGATTCCTGGACTTGTTGATTACATCAGTTGATGGAGAAAATACCGAATTATTAAGAAATGTTGGCAATGGAAGTTTTGAACTGGAAAAGGATACTAAAAAAATGTTCTCAGCAATTCATTTTTTAAAAGCTTTTGACTCCAAATTCTTTGATTTTGACAATGACGGGTTACTCGATATTATTATTGTCGGTGAGCCCGGGCAAAAAGCCGGGCGAGGGGTCTTTTTATATCATAATGCCGGGAATGGCATTTTTGTTGAACTTTCTAATCTTTTGCCAAATGAACCAATGTCTGGGAGGCAAATAGTCGTCTTTGATTATAATGATGATGGTGATCTGGATCTGGTTATTGCCGGTGTGAATGGCGGCGTATTCCTTTTGCGTAATGATGGGGGGAACAATAACCATTATGTTGATATAAAGCTGGTAGGCTTAAGAGCTGGTAGCGCCAAGAATAATTTTTTTGGTATTGGGGCAAAAGTGGAAGTTCGCTCTGGTGACCTTTACCAGTCAATTGTCGTCAGCGATCCAAATATCCATTTTGGATTGGGAAGTCGCACAAAAGCTGATATACTTAGAATTACATGGACAAATGGAGTGCCTCAGAATATATTTCTTCTGCCCGCAAATAAAGCGCTAATTGAAGCAGAAGTGCTAAAAGGATCCTGTCCATTCCTGTATACCTGGAATGGTGATGAATATGTATTTGTAAAGGACATCCTCTGGAGAAGCGCTCTCGGTATGCCGCTGGGTATTATGGGAGAGACCACAATGCATGCTTTTCCTGATGCCTCCGACGACTATTTAAAAATTCCCGGGAACATGTTAAGGTCAAAAGAGGGTGAATATTCGATCCAGGTAACTTCAGAACTTTGGGAAACTATTTATCTCGACAAAATAAACCTGGTTGCGGTTGACCATCCTGATTCTATCGACATATTTGTTAAGGAACAGTTTTCGCCTCCACCATTTCCCGGTTTGGATATCTTACAGGTTAATAAAAAATGGAAGCCAACTTCTGCGACGGATTCTTACGGGAATAATGTTCTCTCTTTTATTTTAGAAAAAGACGACAAGTACTTGTCTGATTTCAAACCCGGAAAATATCAGGGTATCACGGAAGCGCACGATTTATATCTCAATCCCGGCGAGGCTGGCCAGGCAAAAAACCTGATCATTTGCCTTAATGGCTGGATATTCCCAACTGATGCAAGTATTAATGTTGCCCTTTCTCAATCCAGCGTTCTTAAATTGCACCCCCCGTCCCTCCAGGTGATAAATAAAAAGGGAGCGTGGGAGACAGTAATAAAGAATCTTGGCTTTCCTATGGGAAAAGATAAAAATGTAATCGCAGATCTTTCAGGAAAATTCCTTTCAGGTGACCACAGGATCAGAATACAAACGAATATGCAGATATACTGGGATCAAATCTTCTTTTGTGATGGTACTTCAAGCTCTTCTGTCCTTCAAACTGTTTTAAACCCGATTAAGGCCGACATTCATTTCAGGGGATTTTCTCATACTTATAAAAAAGGGGGCCGCTATGGCCCTCATTGGTTTGATTATTCACTTGTTGATAGCAGCAGGAAATGGCGTGATTTAACTGGAAACTATACCCGTTATGGTGACGTGCTGCCACTTCTCACCGATTCAGACAAT
This sequence comes from Ferruginibacter sp., assembly GCA_040006615.1. Lineage (GTDB taxonomy): Bacteria > Bacteroidota > Bacteroidia > Chitinophagales > Chitinophagaceae > Ferruginibacter. Next base: position 9,616 of record JBDTWP010000034.1, on the reverse strand, counting down.
AAATATATTATTTCTAATGCGGGCGATGAAACATCCATTAAGTTTGACGCAAAAATATTACCCAAATTAAAGTATGGGTGGAAACGGGATTTTCTTATCCACAGCGTAGGTTGGGTAAAAGATGGAGATTTAAATACGGCTCTTGGCAATACAGTATTACCGCTTCCTTTCCATGGTATGAAAAGCTATCCTCCTTCTGCGAAGGATACATATCCGAAAGATCCTGCGCTACAAATTTATCTCCAGGAATATAACACAAGGGTTGTAACAACAGATGATTATCGAAATGCTTTAAAAAAATATAGTAAAAATGAATGAGCGTTCTAAATGGTGTAGGTGTATCTTTTTCTTCCTGTTTATTTCTGTGTTACCTGCATGCCAAAACAGGAACGTAATATTTTCGGACATTACTAACAAAGCGGGAATTAAATTCAAATATACTTTTGGTGATTATTCCTATAAGAATATACTGGAGAGCAGTGGCTCGGGAATTACTGTTTTTGACTACGACAATGATGGGTTATTCGACCTTTACCTGATGAACGGGAAATACCTTGAAGGCATCTCTGATCCTGATGGAAAGATATTTAAAGATTTTCATAACGAGCTTTACAGGAATAACGGCAACGGGACCTTCACGGAGGTTTCTGGTAAAGCGGGGTTAACGGGAAATAACTGGTGCATGGCTGCCAGTGCCATCGACCTTGATAATGATGGATACCAGGATCTATATGTTTTGAATTATGGTCCAAATGTATTTTATCATAACAATGGTAATGGTACATTTACTGATATTACAGACTCGCTGGGCTTAAAAGGGCCTGATAAGTTAAATGGATTCACAAAGTGGAGTATTGGAGCTTCCTTCTGGGATTATAATTTGGATGGAAGGCTTGACGCCATGGTTGGCAATTTTGTTGCCTTTAATCCTGCCTACCTTTCAACCACAGACCCTGGTATGATGCCTAGTCCCGCAGAGTATGCGGGGCAGCCGTCAATGTTGTACGAGCAGCAAAAGGATGGTAAATTTGTTGAAGTTACACAGGAAAACAACTTTTTTTATCCTGAGTCAAGGTGCATGGGCTTAACTGTTTTCGATTGCGACGATGACGGTGACCTTGATATTTTCCAGGCAAATGATCATCAGCTGAATTTCCTTTTCAGAAATGATGATGGTGTTTTTAAAGAAGTTGGTGTTCAAAACGGCGTTGCTGCGAACAGCCAGGGAAAAGGCACAGGTTCTATGCATGGATCTATTGGGGATATTAATGGCGATGGATTAATTGATATCCTTGTTTCAGACCTTGATTTCGGAGCCCTTTATCGAAATGTTGGTCAGGGTGTTTTTGCTGACTTTACAGCCGAAAGTGGGGTGATGACTGCCATGGCCGGTAAAAGTGGTTGGGGAACCCAGTTTTTGGATTATGACAATGACGGGGATCTTGATATTGTATCTGCAAATGGCACGGCTGAGAAACTCATTGGCCAATATCCATTGCTTCTGGAAAATGATGGAAAAGGACATTTTACCAATGTAGGTCAGGATCATGGCTCGTATTTCTCAACAAAACGTTCGGGCCGAAGTTTGGCTGTATGGGATTTTGATAATGATGGAAATCTTGATATTATAGTCTCTCACCTGGATAGGCAGGGTGCGGCAACACTTCTCAGAAATAACGGGGGAAATGGCAATCATTGGCTTGGATTGACATTAAAAGGAAAAAACGGGCAGGCTGCAGCAACAGGTGCCCGTGTGACAGTGACGGCTGGTGGTAAACAGCAAATCTTTATTAACCAATGGGCAACAAGCTATTTAACAAATAATGATCCCCGTATTCATATCGGATTGGGAAAGCGGACAAAGATTGACGTGCTCGAAATTAACTGGTCAGATACGAAGAAAGAGGTTTATAAGAATATCACACCGGACCACTATCTTACAATATTACAAGGAAAAGGAATAATAATGAAATAAAACGATGAAGGGCCTTAAATAAAAAATGATTTTGTGAACTAAATACAAATGAATACAAAATTGGCTTTCGAAAGAATTGATTGCAATTTTTAATATATTCGATATTCCAATAAAATATTAAATAATTTAACTCTCAAAATATGAACAGTCAGTATTTAAGTAATGTAGTGGATCTTACAGTTCCTGAAAAAAATATCATTTTTAATATGAACCATGATGAGGCCGTTAATATAGTCAGGTCAGGGGATGTTGAGGCAGTCCGCAAAATTGATGGTCAATTCTCTCTCGTTTCTGTTGAAGGTAAAACCATACGGATGGCAAGATCTATTGGACGTCCAATGCGTTATTTTATTGCAAAATCTATTGCCGGCCCTCACCTGGTGATCGCTGAACGGATCGATGTAATTTATAACTATTTAAAAAGGGAAGGCATGGATGATCAATTCCATCCCACTTATACAAGAATGGTACCGGCTCATTATATTACCAAATTAGAACTATTGGGATGCCCTGATCCAAATCCAGTTTATAACAGATTTTTTACACCAGAACGGAATAAATTTGCTTCGGACAATCCGGAACAGATTGGAAAAGAATACATTTTTGCAGTGTACAATGAAATAAAAAAATGGCTTATGTTACGCGCTAAAACAGGTCCGGTAGGTATTACTTTTTCTGCGGGAATTGACAGCGGTTCCATATTCTTACTTACTTATCATGCCCTTAAAGAGTTGGGGGAAAGCCCTTCGCGCCTGAAAGCATTTACTCTTACAATCGATGGAGAAGGAGCTGATTTAATACAGGCCAGGGAATTTTTGCAAGCCCTTAATCTTGAACTATTTTTGGAACCCATTGAAGTGGAATATTCGAAATTGGATTGGAAGAAGGCCGTTAATATTGTTGAAGACTATAAGCCACTTGATATTCAATCCGCGACTATGAATTTGTCCCTGTTGCAAGGAATCAGATCACGCTATCCCGGTTGGAAATATATCATAGACGGCGATGGCGGTGACGAAAACCTGAAGGATTATCCGATTGAAGAAAATCCTGAGTTAACCATTCGGAGTGTTCTTAATAATCTTATGTTGTATCATGAGGGTTGGGGCGTAGAGTCCATCAAACATTCATTGACTTATTCCGGGGGATTGAGCAGAAGCTATATGCGTACATATTCTCCTGCGGATGTGCTGAACTTTGAAGGTTTCAGTCCCTATACCTTGCCAAATATAATCGAAATTTCTGAAGGTATTCCTTATATTGAAATGACCAATTGGGATCATGAGAAACTATATAATCTGAAAGGCCTTATTGTATATCATGGAATTAAGGCCCTTACCGGGATTGAGATGCCGGTTTTTCAGAAAAGACGATTTCAACATGGAGCTTCCTCCACTACTGATTTTATCAGGCAATTTCCCGCCAATGATATCGCTTACCGTAAAGAATTTCATTTAAAGTATGAATAGGGAACGAAGCGGAATCGTGAATACCGGTTGGATACTTGCTAACCGTGGAAATAAAAATCATGTAGATCCACTAAAACCGTATGCATGGCTGGTGGAAAAGGAACGCACCGCCTCTGGAGAGATCGAAGATACCGGGACAATTTTCCTAACAAATCGCGAATGCTCTTTTAGATGTTTAATGTGTGATTTATGGAAAAATACTTCCGATAAGCAAGTTCCTGTTGGTGCTATCCCGACCCAGATTAAATGGGCGTTATCTCAAATGCCCCGGGTTAAACATTTGAAGTTATATAACAGCGGAAGTTTTTTTGATGAAAGGGCTATTCATAAAGAGGACTATAAACCGATAGCATCGCTCGTTAATGATTTCAAGACAATTATTGTTGAAAGCCATCCAAATGTTATCAGTGAAAAATGTTTACGTTTCAGGGACTTGCTTAAACCTGAATTGCAGCTTGCAATGGGCCTGGAAACGGTTCACCAGGACGTTCTTCAAAAACTAAATAAGCAAATGACGCTGGAAAATTTTAGAAGTTCGGTCAGTTATCTTAATCAAAATGGTATCAGGTCACGTGCCTTTATTCTGCTTAAGCCGCCTTTTATGTCAGAATCCGAAGGGATATATTGGGCGAAACGTTCAATTGATTTTGCTTTTAGTACCGGGGTTGAATGTTGCACAGTTATTCCAGTCAGGGCTGGTAATGGTGCCATGGATATTCTTATGGAAAAAGATCTTTTCAGCTTGCCCAATATTCACTCACTCGAAACTGTACTGGAATACGGTATCGGTCTTAATAATGGACGTGTGTTTGCAGACGTTTGGGATTTAATCTTGTTTTCAACGTGTAAAGACTGTATCGAACAAAGAACCAATAGATTAACGACTATGAATTTGACTCAAAACATAGTCAATCAGATCACTTGTTTATGCGATTCAAATTTTCATTGAAGCGGCCTTGGGAAAGTCTTTTTTAAATTGATAAAGGCTTTATTGATTTTCAAAAATAAAAGACATTTGTGGCTATTGAAAATATTCAGGTTAATTTTAGTGGTTATAGAAGGCAAAATGATGTGGAAAATAAGGAACAGCAAGTCTGCAGGATGGTATCAAAGACGAAAATGGTAAAATCATCTGGAAAAGCAAAAAAGATGCGGGGGATGCTTACCGGATCAAACACGATCAATTCTTGGCTGCTATCCGCAACAACAAGCCCATGAATGATATATGGTGGGCTGCTATGAGCACAATGACCGCCATCATGGGCAGGATGGCTGTTCATTCCTGCAAAAAGGATGGAATGGGAGAAAGCATTCAATTCGGACCTCATCCTGGTTCCCGAGAAATTCAGCTGGGATATGGAACCCCCGGCAAAACCGGATGAAAACGGAAATTATCCGGTACCTGTTGCGGGGCAATCGCCGGCATTATAATGATAACACGGTTAGAAAACAGGGTACAAAATTCGAGAAAAGAGGAACCTGAGCAGCAGGTCCTGCCAATGCACAATTAATTATTTTTGAACAGGACACAGGTACACAACCAACATAATATTATGAATACTATTGAATCAATAAATAAAGGCCTGTTACAGCCATCTGATGACCTGGTTGATGACATAGCTAAAACAGATGGGGATATTATTATCCTCGGCGTAGGCGGAAAAATGGGACCAGGGCTGGCAAGGGTTGCAAAACAAACTGTGGATAAGGCCGGAATAAACAAAAATATTATGGGGGTAGCCCGTTTTTCTGAACCCGGTTTACAAAAACAGTTAAATTGGAAGGTATAATAACAATTAGCACCGACATTCTCAACAATGTACGAGTAATACTTAGAAAAAAGTTTACCATTAATTCAAATGTGACAACAAATTCCATCTGTCAAACAAGTAATATTTGGCAGCTCGCAATTCCCTAATATCAACTTTAACCACTACTGTTTTTCTTCGTTCAACTATTTCATCAAATACTTGGTAATATCGCTTTTCAATATATTCATGAGTCATAATTCCACCATCCGTTAATTTCAGTTTTTCATTCGCATGAGCAACATGGGTTGAATGAATCTCATTCCCGTTTACCAAGTATATTATTTTACTTTTTACAGCAGGTTGCTTCATTTCAGTACAATAGCCTGAAGCGTTAAATAAACGATCAAGCATTTTGGCAATATAGAATGCTAAAAAACAAAAAGCAATAATATGTCTTTCCACAAAAGGTAATTTATCGTTATCTAAATTTTTACCATCCTTTAATCAGTATACAAATTCATACCAATAAAGTTAGTTAATAATTGCTAATTAAATTAGGTATTTGTATATTTATTTATTCACATATGCAAAATCAACTTCCACTTAGGAAAACGGGAAATACTAACTGCCCCTTACGACGAGACAAATAGAGAACCTTTGTCATTTTTCCAAGTCTTTAGGAGGAGTATATACCCTGGCTGGCGAAAGCTTCCGGTTAAAAAATAGAAAAACAATTTTTGAAAAAGCTAATTAAAACCCTGTAATTTTATAACACATCATGCGTCCTATGCTGCAAACTGTGCATTCTTATTTACCAAATGCTGTGCACTCTTAATTGCCAAAAACTGTGCACTGTCAATTACCGACTACAGACGAGCGCATTTATAAAATGTTGCTCCTGGGAATTACACATCGGGAGTTAGCAAACGAATATGGAATTTCATCGGAACGTATTCGTCAAGTTTTTAGAATGGTTAAGGATAAGAAGGACAAGAACTAAGATGTCACCCTCCAATTTTACAAGTTAATTGGTAGGCGAATTGGTTCTATATAGAAAAAATCTAACTACTCATAGAATGGTAATTATGTTGGTTTGGAAAAATTATTAAATTTGAAATAAGGGAAAAATATGGCGAAGAGGAAAGGTTTAATAACCACTAAATCTTTCTCTTTTAAAAGAAAATAAATCTACCATATTATCTTTGTTACTTCTAAGAGTACATAGGATGCATTGATGTATGCCGTGCTTCTTTTAATCGTCTCTTTCCATTTGTCGTCTAAATTCATTATCCAGAGATGCATCTATCCAACTAACTTGTTCAAAAATTTCCAAATTTACTTCAATTTCAAGACCAATTTTATTGAGTCGAGATATCAAACTACTTATTTCTCCTTTTTTATCGTAAGCCTCACTTACATCTGAAATTTCGTCTTTCAGCCAATCGATCTCTTGATCAATATAATTGGAAAATAATTCAAAAAAGTGTTGCTCAATCTCTGTGTAGTAATGAATTCAATTGAGCGAGGAGTAAAGCTTTTATGTTTGACGATAAAATCCTCAATTTCTTTTTCAGCCAATACTTTTTTTAGATCATCATTTAAGTCAGAATCTTCTATATGATTCTGTAACAACCGTCTTTTTAAAGAATCATTATAGTCTGATAGATTCAACACACTTTCTTTTGCTTTAATGTTGAATCTTTTTAAATTTTCCGATTCTGCGATTGCAGTATTTAGTAAAAAGGACCTTGTTGTAAATATTATGAGCTTATTTTTTTCCGATTGAATGCGTCTAAGCACTTTTCTTAGGCTGGTTTCTCTTCCCTTGGCCATATTTATTTCAACTGCATTACTGCTTATTATTTTACCAGGCTCTTAAAGATAATGGGGTATCTGCGGAGATGCATATTTATCCTAAGGGTGGACATGGCTTCGGATTGGGGCTTGGTACAGGTGCAGCGGAAAAATGGACAGACAGTTGTATTGACTGGTTGCGTTCTTTAAGTAAATAATATTCAAAAAAATTGCGACTTGAGTTTTTCAAATTCGATTGCAGATATTGCAAAAACGGTTCCATGCCTAACGCCTTTGGGGAAAGATATTTTATCAGAAATATCTGTCCAGTTTATTAAATCCCTGGAACTAACCGCACCGTATTCGTGCTCCGTGTATTTATCAAAGTACACAACCCATTCATCACCTATCTTTAAAGCAGTTGGTCCCTCCGCCCAGTATTTTCCTGTTATGGGAGCACCAGCGCCGGAGTAAGGCCCGTTGATCTTTTTTGAGTAAGCTATGCGAATATTTTTCTCTACCGGGTACCTTGTTTCATTTTTTAAGAACATCACATATTGATCGCCATTTGGTACAATAGAAGCATCTATTACACTAAACCCAGGATCGTACAAAAGCTTTGTATCGCTGAACTTTTTAAATTTTTTTGTAGTAACATAATACAGGCGATGGTTGTATTTGCTTTCTGCTGCACTGTCTTTAGAAGGGAAGCGTCCCGCAATTGTAGATGCCCAATAGATCATGTATTTTTTATTTTTTGAGTCATACGTTATCTCGGGCGCCCACGTATTTCTTGCCGAATCTTCTTTTGCCATCACAGGTATAAATCTTTGCTGAGACCAGTGAAAAAGATCAGGGGAATATGCACATCCAATTCCTTTATCATTCCAGCTAACAGTCCACACTAAATGAAAACGTCCATCCCCACCCCGAATAATACAGGGGTCTCGCATTAATTTATCCTTGCTCACTGTTGGCTTTAATATTATGCTGTCATTAAACAATGCTTTCCAGTTATAACCATCATTGCTATATGCATAATGCAATCCATCTCCATTTGCTTTAAAATAACAAAACAGATAAACACTATCTATTGATTGCGAAAATACAGAAGCAACTATAAACAAATTGTTTATAAATAAAAGAAACCCAATGATCCTTTTCATATTTATAATCATTTATTAAACATACTTATAGCTAATGGTGTCAGTGATACAGGCCCCGTCAATCCTGAAGCCAAGGGCTTCCATGAAGATGCATCGAATATCCCTTTTTTTGAATTTTCCCGGCGCCTTGCCGGCATATTGGTGTTGTAAAATATTTTCCAGGGAATTGAATTACGATCCATATAAGAAATTCTGTTCGCCATTAAATTAGCAACTACAACTTCGAGTGTATTTGTTAGATTAAGAAGATATGAAGGAATTGTTGTTTGGAATGTTGGCCCAATTAAAGTGGTTAGTTTCTTTCCATTTAAAAACACTTCTACAGTTTCATTTACTTTACCCAAATCGAGCAACCATGCTGTTGCACTTCCCGGTGGTTTGGCAAATGAAGTAGCATACCTGGCAGTACCGGAAAAATTTTTAACTTCCTCACCTTCTAATTCTGTCCATGAACCTAATTCTTTTAATATCTGTTTCGCAGGCAATGAGGGTCCACCATTTAAAAAAGAAATTGTCCAGGCATCATTAAGCTTTTTTGGTTTTCCTATGGCTTCAAAATAAACATAGGCAGCACCCGTTTTTTTTGTTGAATATGTTTGAGCTATAATTGATTCAAACGGTGTTAACTGCAGCCATACTTGTATCATTCCATCACCTGCAATTCTCCATTTTGCAAGCCCGTTTTTGCCGGTCATAGCATCAAACAGTGCAACAGATTCTGCGGCCGCATTTAATGAAACCCAGCCACCAAAAGGTTTATCAGTGCGGTTGTTAATGAAGTAAGTATATCCATCCGCATTCTTTCTCCGAATTACTCCAAATCCATTTTCAACCAATTCTTCCTTTCTTACATTAGTAACGGATAATAAAGCTTCTAAATCATCCCCAATGTAAAAAGCGCCTTTTCCAACTATTGCTTTTTTTATTTTACCTTCTTCTGAAAAATTTAATTGGGCAACCAATTGCTGAAATAATTTTCTTCTGTTCTCCAGCAACGCAAAGCCGGGTACATCTTGCGGCAAGGTTTTATAAACAAGAATCACTGCACCGCCTTTTGCCAAATTCATAAGCTTTTGAAAACTATTATCTGATATCAGTTTATTAGCAGGTAAGAAAATAATTTTATACTGATTACCACCTGACATCAACCGACTACCCGACGTTGATATTTTTTGCAATTGACGATCTGAAAAGAAATCAAAACTATAACCGTGCTCCAGCATCCATTTTGATGCATATTCAAAATCAGTTCCTTCAAAATTTCTTTCCATACCATCAAAATGCTGTAATAACTCTCCGCCTGCCTGGGAGTAGCGATCAATGATCGGGTAGTATAACAGCACATCATTATCCGGTTTGCCACTTTGCAAAAAAGATTGTACCCGGGTTACGTATTGATTCAGTGTTCCAAAATCTTTCCATTGCGGGTTGGCTGGTTGAAAATGTACAGCCGCATAAAAC
>JBDTWP010000033.1:0-30338 GCA_040006615.1 Ferruginibacter sp. | reverse complement strand
TTTTTATTCGAGGCCGCTTTCATATACTAATTGCGAACGTTTCACCTAATTCTAACAATTGAATTCAATTGAAAGTATGAGCGCTTATCAAATATGATTGATTGGTGCCTTAGGAGAAACTTCTTCACCGGAGAGGTATAACAGAACGGTAAAAAAGTAGTCCATGAAGCCAAGAAATTTCTTTCCCATATTTTTAATTTTTAAACCTGATGAATCTTTATTTAATTTCTTTTTGAATGTACTTCCGTATAAACTAATCTTACAAAGTTGCGATAAACAGAGGTTAAAGCAATCACATAATGAAGTGAAATATTTTTTCCTGTTTTAGCAGAATTGTGCGTCTTTTTAAAATAATCTTCTGTTGAACCATTCATGTCTTTGTACAATTGACATTTAATTCATTCTAACGTTTAACAAAACTATTTCCCTTAGTTCTTTCCTGCAAGGTAAATTGAGTGAATTGCATAAATAGTCGTATGAATGGCAAAAGGGATAACAAAAAATATCAAAGGTTACTTTAACACAAAACTTTTCTGTTGAACCCAGACCTGTATTTCCGGCCTTATTCTGAAATTGTTTGGGTGGTATCCTGTTTCGCTGGTTTTGGCGCCTGTTTCTTTCCAGTTGTGGTTTATTGCCAAAATGCTCTCTTGCCAGGTGACGGTACTCACATTTTTATGTGATTGGTTAGAACTAATTAAGCCGTTAAATTTGTTAATGATTTGTTATTATAAGCTTTTCACTACTATTAAACGAAGTAATATTATAAAAGTATTGCTGTGTGAAGACATCCCCAACTAAGGGAGGGGCTTACGATGCTCTTTAACGGTTCAGAAGGTTTTGATGTGCTTGCCGGATTTAAAAATTGCAATAATTCAGGACGAGGTTGAAGCATTTAATCCCGATGTGATATTAATGGATATGCCGGGCGTAAATGGAATTGAAGGTTTAATAAGGATCAGGGCCGTAAACGCGGAAGTGAAAATACTATGCTTACCGTGTTTGATGATAATAAAAACGTTTTCCAGGCCATTAGTAACGGGGCCAATGGCTATATCCTGAAGAAAACACCACCCGCCAAACTATTGGAATATATAACAGAAGCCCAAACCGGGGGTGCAACCATGACTCTTCAATTGCTACGCAGGTTTTGAAAATGTTTTCCTCCATGAATAATGAAAAGGGCGAGGATTACAATTTATCCCACCGCGAAAAGCAGGTACTGCAGTTATTAGTGGAAGGTTTTAGTTATAAAATGATCGCCTCCGATATGTTTATAGCCATCGATACTGTACGGAGTCGTATAAAAAAAATATATGAGAAGTTACATGTAAATAGCAAGAGTGAAGCAGTTGCGAAAGCTTTTAGAGACGGGATCGTGTATACCCGGAACTTCTTAGGAAGCCCTTCCCGAATGAAAGGTTTTTTGCCAAAACCAATATTTTTAGTAGCTTGTACCCTGAAGTTTACTACTTCACCCATATTTACTAACCATAAATTCTACAAAATGTCAAACATGTTAACAGCTTATTGCATGAAAACGAAAGAAAAAAACGTTCCCATGCAGGATGCGGTGATAACCAAAACTTCCCGTGGCGGATATATGGCACAAGGTCATGACGGCAAGGGTAATAAAATGACCACGATGCTTGGTGAAGCGCGGGCTTTGGAAGCCGTTAAAGATGGGGTAGCTAAAAAAGGCTGGTAATTTTATATCTGGTAGATTAATTCAGGCCATCCACCAACAGCGGATGGCCTTTTTGCATTTGGTTAGTGGTGAAAAGTGGCCTATCTTACTTTAAGTGAATGAATATATCATGGTGGGAAAATTCTTTCTTTTTATAGTTTCTCTTTTTGCCGGTAATTCCCTTTTTGCTCAATATACCCTTAACGGCAATGCTACACAGAATGATTGCCACTGTTATACTCTGACAAATGATGCTTTTTCGCTAAGCGGTTCTATCTGGAATAATAACAAAATTAATTTAACCCAATCATTCGAATTCAAGTTTGATGTTTTCCTGGGATGTGCAGATGCCCAGGGAGCTGATGGAATAGTGTTTGTGTTGCAGCCGGTGAGTACCAGTGTTGGAGCGCAGGGTGGTGGCCTTGGTTATTCGGGGGTAAGCCCGGCTGTTGGTGTTACAATTGATACCTGGCAAAATGGAAGTCCAACAACATCCGATGGGGATGGAGATCCTGTTTTTGATCATATTGCAATCCAGTTAAATGGCGATTTAAATCATAGGGATTCAGTAGCTCCCTGGCCAGTCAATAATATTGCAGGGCCTGTTACGGCATTGGCGGGAAGTGATAATATTGAAGATTGCCAATGGCATATCCTTGGTATTCGCTGGGATGAAAACACCAAAACCTTATCTGCCTATGTAGACGGTGTTTTAAGGGTAAGCGCCACTAAAGATTTTACAAATGATGTTTTTAGTGGTAATCCATTAGTATTCTGGGGCTTTACGGGGAGCACCGGCGGATCAAAAAATTTACAGCAAATGTGTACTGCTTTGAAGCCGATGTTTAGATTTTTACCCAATCAAAAAAGATGTCCCGGTGAAAAGATCACATTTTTTGATTCCACTATTTCTTTTGCACCCCTGCGAAAGTCTTATTGGAATTTTGGAGACGGAAGTCCTATAGATTCTGTTAGCGCTAACCCGGCACATGTGTATGTCGCAGCAGGTAATTATACAGTGGTGCAAACGGTATTAGGCGCAGACGGTTGTACGGAAGTAAATACGCAACAGTTAATTATAGGCAGTGTACCTTTGGCAGAGTTTACTTTTAATAATGCCTGTTCATTGGATTCTTCCGTAAATTTTATCAATACGTCTTCCGCCACTTTTGGTACTATTAATAACTGGTTTTGGGATTTTGGCAGTGGTGACAGCGGAACTTCGCAGCATCCGTCAAAAGTTTTTGCAACGGCTGGTTTTAAATCGGTAAGGCTGGCGGTAAAATCGCTGGAGGGATGTGTATCAGACACCACGGTCCATATTGTACAGGTGTATGAAAAGCCAACTGCAGATTTTTCATTTATTGATGATCAATGTATGAATACTACTATCCAGTTTAGCGGTGTTTCTACTTCAAATGACGGCACCATTAATGACTGGAGATGGAATGCAGACTCAGGCAAAACCAGGCTTGCAAACACTCAAAATCCTACGTATAAATATAATTCACCCGGGCAGCACCTGGTTTCACTGGTTACAAAAAGCACCAACGGATGTGCCAGCAATATTGTAATTAAACCAGTTAACATTTTACCACAACCGGTTGCCAATTTTAATAGTGAGCCGGTATGCTTATTATTACCCTCATTATTTACTGATTCGTCTTATATTACCGGTGCAAATGAGGTCATTAACTGGTGGTGGGACCTGGGGAATGGCATCATCTCCACTTCTAAAAATCCCATCACAACTTACCATGCAACCGGCGATATCACCATCCAGCTGGTGGTAAAAAGTAACACCGGGTGCATATCTGATACTTTAAAAAGGCTGATCAGTATTGAATCAAGACCGCTGGCAAAATTCGGATATACCATGCCTTTATGTGAAAATAAATCTATCCAATTTACAGATTCATCCATTGCTGGCTCCGGACCCGTGGAGGGTTGGTTCTGGAGTTTTGATAATGGCAGTTCCTCTGATATTCAAAATGCGATTGCGGTTTTTACCGGCGGAAATCATCAAATAAAACTGGTTGTAAAAGATAGTAAGGGGTGCAACAGTGATACAACTAATGAAGTGGTATTTGTTTATCCAAGGCCTGTAGTTGATTTTACAGTACTGAATGCCTGTAAAAATACAGTTGTTAGCTTTAAGGGGATCATACGGTCCGGAGACAGCATTACTCAATGGCAATGGAATTTTGATGACGGGTCCATTTCCGCTTCAAAGGATACACAGCATGTTTATACATCGGGTGGAAATTTCGCCGTTAAATTATTTGGTATTTCTGCAACCGGATGTCATACTGATACCCTTCAGCGGGATATTATTATTTATGCAACCAATGCATTTGCAGGGAATGATACAATTGCGGCGACCAATCAGCCTGTACAGTTAACGGGCAGCGGGGGAATTAACTACGAATGGAGTCCGGCTACCGGGTTAAGCAATCCTGCTATTTTTAATCCTATTGCGGTTAACAATGGTGATCGTAGCTATATTTTAAGAGCGTACACGCCTTTCGGTTGTGAATCCTTTGACACGATCCATTTGAAAATATATGATGGGCCGGAAATATATGTAGCCAGTGCATTTACACCCAATGGGGATGGTTTGAACGAAATATTGCATGTACTGCCCGCGGGAGTTAAGAAGTTTAAATATTTCAGGGTCTACAACAGGTTTGGTCAGGTTGTGTTTATTACGACTGTGTCTTCCATTGGATGGGATGGGTTTTATAAGGGCAAGGCCCAAAATCCGGGTGTATATTTGTGGACAGCTTCAGCAATCGGATATGCCGGAAATGAAATATTCAGAAAAGGTACGGTGATTCTTATTCGTTGAATTAAATAAAATAGTATGCTTTTCAGGCAAATTAATCCATGGTAAAACTACCTGTTTTCATGCTGATCCAAAGGGTGGCTTTTCTTCCTTTTGTTCGAAATGCTTTTTTTGGTTAAATAGCCGATGCACAAAAATAATGCAGCGACCACTGCTAATTTTTTCCAGGGGGCACCAGGATTGACTTTAATTGTATCAACCTTGCCTGTTAAAATAGTGGCTGCCCAGAAATAAGGTAATGTTTTTTCTCTGGAGGAACTATTATTTATGAACTCTATCTTGGCTTTTTGTAAAGCGACATCTGTGGGTAAACCCTGTGATAAATATTGGTAAAAAAGTTCTGTAATGCGATAGGTCGATTCATTATCCACCGACCATAAATTACTGACTGCAGCCGGTATTCCCAGGGCTGCAAAGCCCCTATTAAAGCTAAAGATCCCTTCACCTTCGTATAATCTTCCATTGGCAGTTTCGCAGGCGGATAATACTACAAGCTGCGTAAGCGGTTTCCGGTCGTTGACCAGGTAGGATAAATTTAAAGCGGAATCGGAAAAATAAATTACCGGGTCGTTATTATTACTACTGTCTGTAGCATGTGTGTATAACTGGACGATAGCATAATCGGGGAAATGTTGTAAAAAATTTTCCTTCGTAGCTTTTTCAAATACAAAATTGGTGGCATCCGGAAAATCCGACTTTATTTTTTGTAAGGAGAGATCACTCCCGGGCAATTCCGCCAGGCCGAAGCTATTTTTAAATTTTACAGGGGCCATGCCGAGTAAATTGTTGTTGTGTTTTGAATTAACCTTATACTCATTTACCAAAAACCTTGCGGAATAGGTATAACTGGTAGCGTAATGATTGAGTAAATAATCCGGCTGCCTGTCATTTCCATTGGTAATTAAAGCTTCAAAGGGAAAGCTTTTTCCATCGGGTGAAATAAGGAGGCTTCCTCCCGCCGGTAATTGAATATGTTGAAATATAAGTTCGTAGAGTTGATGCGATATTTTTACAAAACCCGGTAAATACCTGTTTAACTTTTGAGGATTGGCAACATATGAAATAAATGCGGTCGTCAGGGTATCATACAGATGTTTATTGAGCCTGACAAAATTTGAATTGCTGGCTGTAATGGACAAAATATAGATGGCGCTGTCGCCGGTAAATATTTCAAGCAGTGATCTGTTGGCATTCAATATTTTTTTCCTAACCAGTTCGAGTGATATAGCAGTAGTATCTAAATAATCCCTGCCATTGAAAGGATGCCTGCTGTTACTATTTTTTACGAGTATTTCCTGTTCTTGTTTATTGGCAATGAGTTGCCGAAGAAGGGGAAGGGATTCCCCGGATGAGGAAGGTATGTATTGCAATTCCTTTTCAATTTCCTGTTTATTTTTATTTAATTGTGCCTGTTTTGCAAGATCGCTGTCTTCCATTCGTCGTTGTTCCATGATCTGGTCATTGAGTAATACGCTGCGGCTTTTTTCAAAAAAATGTAATGCCTTATCTGTATTCCGGCTTTCATAACATGCCTCAATAGCCTGCTCGTACAGGAGTCGATTATTTGTTTTCCAGAATAGTTTTGATTGAATCTCAGATTGCGAAACTTTTAGTTTTTCAAAATAGCGGTCAGTTAACTGGTAAATATCAATCGCCTCTTTCAGTGCCTGTTGGTGGCCTGTGGTTTTATATTTGCTTAGCCAGGCTGCTGCTTTATAAAGCATCATACCTGTTATATATTCTGTTATTTTTCCTGTTAGTTCAGGGTTGTCACTTTTTAAAAGATCTGATTCGGTAAAACCCGGGCCCAACTGGTTGAAGGCTTTTTGAAAAAAAGAAAAGGCCGAATCATAATTTCCGGCCTGTGCATATAAATTGGCGATATTGGCCAAAATATTCAAAGACTCATTTCCCTCTGCAAATTTCAGTGCTTCAAAATGATAATAAATTGCCATTCTATTTTGATGAAGCGCATTTGAATATATATAACCAATATTATTGAGTGCTTCCGCACAGCCCGGTTTGTAGTCAATTTTCTGATTATATTGAAAGCTTTTTTTGAAATACCCGATCGCTTCCTGTGATTTTTCTTTTTTCCTTAATACCGAAGCGTACAAACCATAGTAAGCGGCCAAAAAATCAATTTTCCTGTTATTTTCTGCGAATCGAATTTTATCGGTTACGATCCTGGAGGCTTCCGCTGTTTTATTCAGGAAAAGAAGCGCATTTATTTTCCAGTTAAAATAATTATAATCACAGATAAGCTGTTCTGCCTCCATTGTTGTTGTACTAATTTTGAAGGCAATGCATTCACCCATTGTTGCATATGTAATACAGCTAAAATAATCTCCGATACTAAAAAGCCATTCAATTTTTAATGTGATAGCTCCAAGAACAGAGGAATTCCAGGTATTCAGATAGTTAGCCTGGGAAATAGAACTGTCAACAGCCAATATTTTTTTTGCCTCCAATTTTAAAATATCATACATGAGACTTAAATTATAATAGCTTTTGATAGCCATTGCAGGGTTTATCCGGGGATTGTTGGGTTGTTGTTTTACAAGTGCGATAGATTCCTGCGTGTATTGGATGGCATTCAAATAATCATGTTTTGTGGTGTAAAGCCACCCTATCCGCTGTAATAAAAGAGCATGTGTGGAGTCTTTTTTGTAGCTGCATTGGTCAATTTTCTTTTCATAACCCAATAGTTCAACCAATTGTTCTTCCGGTGCATTTTTTAAGGTATCCCTGAGAAAAATAATTCTATGCCATAAAAAGCCCCTGTCGGGGCATTGCCCCGGCAATATTGACGTAACCATTGAGGCCAGCATAAAAAATATCGCTGGTTTCATTTTTTACTACCTGTTTGGAGCATATTCAATATATTTTCCATCTTTAATTATGCTCTTAGATGGATCCTGACTGATCAGACCAGTCCAGTTAGCGATTCTGTTATTTGGGTTTGTCGTTGCGAGTATGGTCTCCATTTTTAGCCCGCAAGCTACCGGAGTGGCAAATGATGAGCCTTCATAAATTCTTTTTCTACGATTTATAAAACCTACTGATATCCCACAACAATATTCTTGGTTATGCACACCCAGATTAATATAAATATTGGAATAATTTTGATAAATGCAGGGAAAATCCTTTTTGTTTATCTGGGTAACACTTGTGATATTCCCAAAATCCGGGCTAAAGCATGCCGGATAAAATAACCTTGAGGGGGCCTTCAGCTCGTTGCTATTAAGATTTGGCGTGCAAATGTCGAGGGTATGGTTGTCAGGGGTATTTCCTGCGGCGGCAAATACGCCGATGGAATCATGGGATGCAGATAATCCAAGGTAATGGTGTAGTATGGAATCCGGTTCCCCATAATATCCCAGGCTGAGATTAATTAAGGTAGCTCTTTTTTGAATGGCATAACTGAGGGCGCAACTAACTGAAAAAGTACTGCCACTATTATTGTTATCCAATGCTTTCAATATCATTAAGTAAGGATAGCCCGGTGATTTTTCCATTGCCTTTAAGGCGGTGGCGGCTACGGCGCTTCCGTGCCTTCCACTGGTTTGATCGGATGGGCCACTATTAAACTGACCCGGTATAAAATTATACAGCGTAGGAGAAGAAGGGTCGGTCCAAATCAATTTCCTTATGGACCTGCTAAAAAGACTTGTATCAATTCCGGAATCAATGATGGCAAGCCTCTTAGCTGTATCAATCCCGATGTCTCTAAGGTTATTTCTTACGATGAAAGTATCATTTTGAACTGGTGAATACGCATTTTCTTTGGCAGGTTCATTAATGGGAATATTATTAGAAACTATTGCACCTCCGCTTCCCCCTGCACGTGCTTTGGATTGAGCAGTTGTGACAGATGGTCCTGCGCCAAACAGGGATGAAAAATCATAATTATACAGCAATGTATCGCAGGGACAAAATACAACCTGTTCGGATGGTTTATAATTTGTGCCGGCAGTGTCATTATAGTTATCATAATATTCCTGTACATAATCCTGGATATTTTTTATGATCTCATCCCGGGTATTTTTATCTGTACCTTCTTTAAACAAAATATTCCAACTAATCTTTTCATTTCCGGGCGGAGGGGTGGGTTCAATATTTTTAAAACATTTACAGTAAAATAAGAAGGCAAGCAGTATGAGTATCACAATGACCAAGGCAATAAATAGCAAAGGGGAGTCACGATGTATACGGTTCATAAAATAAGGTTTAATATTTTTGAAAATTATTTATTCAGAACTTTCAGCCATTCCGCGGCCTTCTTCGAGCCTTCCATTTCATGTTCTTTCACCTCGATCAATAACATTTTTGCTGACTCTTTATCACCATTTTCATTTCTCTTCAATAAGGTGACCGCTTTATAAAATTTTCCGTGGTTACTGAACAATGTTGTATCAGCTTCCATTACAGTAAAATATTCCAGGGCTTTGTCGTAATATTCCAGACGGAGTGAAATAATGCCGGCATATTTATTTGCAAGATAGTTTGCGGGATCTTTTTTTATGATATTCTCGAACCGGACTAAAGCATCTTTAAGATTACCGGAATTGAATAAAATTAAACCGGATTGCAGACTGTCCTGCCTACCACTCATGGTTACATTTAAAGTTTGAAAATTTTGTTGAATGTATTGATTGGCCAATTGGGCGGGAGTAGTTTTATCCCCAGACAACAACCAGGTTGAAAGAAGAACGGTGGCAACTAAACTGGCAGCGGCCAAATATCGTACTATTTTTTTAACCGGTTGTTTAGTAATAGGTATTACTTTTTGCTGTTCCTTATATATTCGCCTGAATTGCATCTTTTTTTCCTGCGTCAATTGTTCTTTGATGGCTCCGGTGGCGGATACATAAAAAGCTACTTCCTCTGCAAATGAAATATCATTGATGATCCGTTGCTCAAACTGTTGCTTCTGTTCATCAGTAGGCAGGCCTTTAAAAAAGTCATCAATATATTCCATGTTGTCCATGTCAATCTTTTTTGTTATTATATAATTGTCTTAATTTATCCAGGCAACGCAGGCGGCTTGTTTTTACAACATCAGCTGTTTTATATTCCATCAAGGCGGCAATCTCCTTGTCATTATATCCATCCGCAAACATTGCCAATAGATTCCTGCAGTTTTCTCCCAACTCTTTCATCTTATTTTTTAGTATATCCAGGTCGGTTTTTTCAATTAATTGCTGAATAACCGTTTTAGCCGAATCTGCTATCATCAATAGCATATCCGAAATGGAAGAAGTCTGGTGGATGCTATTCTTATTGGTCGTTTTTTTTCTAATGAGGTCAACACATTTGTTGTTAAATATTCTGTAGAGGTAAGTTTTGAGCGAGGATCTTTTTTCGAACAGGTTCCTGTTAATATTATCGATGGTTTGTAAGATGGTGTCTGAATATGCATCGAATGCCTCTTCTTCAGGCAGTGAATACCTGTTCATTCCATCTTTTATAAAATATGCATACCTGTTAAATAGCTCCTCTTCCGCCCTTCTTTTGTGCGCATTATTTTGTTGAAGACTTTTGATCAGTTCTTCATCTGTTGAAAAAATAGGAGGGTTATTCTCAAAAGTCATGATATACAAGTATTTCAGAAAGATAATAAAAAAAAGAATATGAAAAATGCATTTTTTGTTTCTGCTAATTCTTGCTTGCACGAAAAAGTATTGAATATTTCAGCAACCGATAGAAAGTTAATCCTGCAATATTTCGTGCCGGACAATTTCATGAAAATAAAATTGAAACGAAAACAGTCCAAATCGTTCCCGAAAGCCGGCGTTTGGTATAAGTGGCATTGAATGCCAGGACGGTGTAATTAATATGAAGCGTATCAATTCGTGTTAACTGAATATAAGAATGCAGGGTGTGCAGTGTATGCATAAGGCTGGTGTGGGACACTATTTTCTTATCCCGTTGTATTTTTTAAAAAAATTAATTTATTTTTTGTTTCCCGGATCCTTTAACCTGCGACAAATCATTTGTACAAAAATTGATGCAAAAAAATTAATCAAACATCAAACAATTAAATAATCAATCAAAATTTTAAACAATGAAAAAATTTCTTTTTGCCTTTGTGGCCGGATGCATTCCCGCCCTGGTAGCAACAAATGGAGCATATGCTCAAAACTCAGTTAATCCTGAAATACTGGAACCTCAAAAAAATGTGACTACAATTGAAAAAGTAGTAACCCCGGTAAATGATCAAATAGTTGACATGGGAGCCATTAGTCCCAAAATTTTAAAAGATTTCACCAAAACATATAAGAATGTAACTGGTGAAAGCTGGGAGAAAACCAAGGAAGGCTTTTCTGCCAAATTTATTTCAAATGGTGTAAATACCAGGATTTATTATAACGTCAAGGGTAAATGGACTGGCAGTTTAAAAGGGTACAGTGAAGAAATAATGCCCCGTGATGTTAGGGACATTGTTAAGCGTTCGTATTATGATTATTCCATCACGCTGGTGCAGGAAGTGGAAACAATTGAATCCAATGGCATTCCTACCTATCTTGTCCATTTAGAAGATAAAAAGAGTTATATCCAGGTGAGAGTATGTGACGGACAGATGGAAGTATGGAAGGAATTTAAGAAACAATCATAGCAATTGCGATGCTGCTTCAGACAAAACAGGCTTCGATCACTACCAGGAAAATGAAGCCTTATTGAAATACTTTTTTTTACCAGGGTAAAAGGCAGTATTTGTAAATTAAAACAGGTAGCGCAAATTAAACTATCAGCCGGTGTAAGTGGCCTCCCCGTGAAGCGAATGGCATACTTGCACCGGCTTTTTCTTTTTTAGCTGCAGTTATTTGAAAAATGAATTTTATAGATTTGGCTTTGAAGTTGAAGTTATCAATAAACCAGTATGCTTTTAAACTAAACAGTTGCATTCCAAACTGTCGTTTCATTGTCAAAAAGCAATAAACAGTTGCCAACCCTGTCTAGAGTTCTTCAGGCAATTAGAGCCATTTAAAGGGTTGCAACACCCGGGAACTTCAGGAATGGACCCATTTTACCTGGCAATGATGAATTTGTTTATTTAACAGGGAGATTGATCAAAGGTTTAAAAAACTCAGGCGTTTTGTTAATTTAACCAAGCCGTAAGTAATAATAATTGCCGCAACAACATCAATACAATAATGTACATGCTGCACCAATACCAGGATACCCACTACTATGGTAGCTAATAATGCAAACTGCCTGTCCCACTTTTTTTGAAGGCACAAATAAAACATAAATAAATTAGAAGCGTGCCCTGAAAAAAAAAGATCTTTGGTTATGATCACTTTTGTCCCACCATAAGAAAGACTGGTCAATGGATCTTTTAAATGTATGATTTCTATTGGCGGTTCAAGTGGGAACAGGGTAATAGCCACTATTCTTAAAAGGTTTATTACTATCAACAGATATATTGTCTTTAAAAAGATTGCCGGCTGCTGAACGGATCGAACGATTATCAGCAGGGTTGCAGACCAGACAAATATAAAAATTGTAAGAGAAAAGTCCCTGGCGGGTATCCATTGTAATAACCTATCATTTAACACAACACCCGGGCGTGCTTCAATTGATGCGAAAAAATAAGGGCAGGCAAGCAAAACGGCGGTAAATAAAATTGCCCCGCCAATAGCTTTTCTGCGAAACAAAGAACTTTCCCATGCTTCGCCCCAGCTACTACTTCCTAAATAAGGATAAATAAATGGCTTTTCCACGTTACAAATGTAAAGGCTCTTTCTAAAAAAAAGAAAGTTTTATAAAATTAATTTGTTAATATCCGGTATCCAGCGATGCTCAACCATACCGGCATTTATTTTAGTACTATGATACCTGGGGTGAAAACCTGCAATTTCACTGTCAGGCGGTTTTGTTGACGGTAAAAGAACCATCAACGGTGAAATATACTTCATTTCAAAGATTCTTTCATTTTACGTAAAAAATTAATCAAGGTTTTCATGGTTTTCACGTCTTCCACTACCAGGATACCGTTTTTACCTACCTGTTTTAACTTTGCCTTATTGGTGCCTTTTTGTAAGAATTGCAAGATGCCATTGAATGTTTCACTTTGGAAATAGGGGGAATCCGGATTACTAACAAAGAAACACTTCAAAGTTTCATTTTTTAACATCATCTTTTCGAAACCCAGTTCTACTGCAATTCTCCGGCAACGAACCGTGGTAAACAGGTCCTCTACCTGCGGCGGAACAGGTCCAAAGCGGTCAAGCAATTCCTTATGAAAATCTTCAAGGTCCTTTTCAGTTTCACAGTTATCCAGCCTGCTGTATAAACTTAATCTTTCCGTTATACTCTCAACGTAAGCATCAGGGATTAAAATTTCCAGGTCAGTATCTATACTGCAGTCTTTCACAAAATCATCCTGTTGCTGGATCTCTTCCTTAAAGAGATCCTTGAATTCGGATCGTTTTAATTCCCTAATGGCTTCGTCGAGGATCTTCTGGTAAATTTCAAACCCAATTTCTGCAATAAATCCACTTTGCTCACCACCGAGCATATTACCGGCTCCGCGAATATCAAGGTCTCTCATCGCAATCTGGAAGCCGCTGCCCAGGTCACTGTATTGCTCCAGCGTGTTCAATCTTTTCCTGCTATCCGCCGGCAAAGTGCTCATGGGAGGAGCCAATAAATAACAAAAAGCTTTTTTATTACTTCTGCCTACCCGCCCGCGCAACTGGTGCAGATCACTTAAACCAAACTGGTGAGCATTATTTACGATGATGGTGTTAACATTCGGAATATCCACGCCACTCTCGATGATATTGGTACAAACGAGCACGTCATATTTTTTATCCATAAAATCCAGGATAGTATCTTCTAACCGGTCGCCTTCCATTTGTCCATGTGCGTATGCTATGCTGATATCAGGGCAAAGCCCCTGTATCAATCCTTTCATCTCAGCCAGGCCGTTTACCCGGTTGTGAATAAAGAATGCCTGGCCGCCTCTTTCAGTTTCATAATAAATAATATCGCGGATGGCGTCTTCATTAAATACCATCACCTCGGTCTGAATAGGCTGGCGGTTGGGTGGCGGTGTATTGATGATACTGAGATCTCTTGCACCCATTAAACTAAATTGTAATGTCCTGGGAATTGGCGTTGCCGTTAGTGTAAGTGAATCAACGGTTGTTCTTAACTGTTTTAATTTTTCTTTAGCCGTCACTCCAAATTTTTGTTCCTCATCAATTACCATCAGGCCGAGGTCTTTGAATTTAACATCTTTGCCAAGTAGCGCATGTGTGCCAATGATGATATCAATTTTCCCCTCCGCGACTTTTTGTAAGGTTTCTTTTTTTTCCCTGGTTGTCTTAAAACGGTTGATAAAATCTACCGTTACAGGAAAATCTTTTAACCGGTCGCCGAAAGTTTTAAAGTGCTGGTAGGCCAGGATGGTAGTAGGAACCAGTATTGCAGCCTGTTTATTATCGCAGCAGGTTTTAAATGCAGCCCTGATCGCTATTTCTGTTTTACCAAAGCCCACATCCCCGCATACCAGCCTGTCCATTGGTGATGGTTTCTCCATATCTCTTTTTACATCTTCAGTCGCCTTGCCCTGGTCGGGAGTATCTTCATAAATGAAGGATGCTTCCAGTTCGGTCTGCATATAATTATCCTGGCTATGTGTAAAGCCTGGCTGGCTCTTTCTTTGTGCGTATAGTTTTATCAGGTCTGTTGCAATATCCTTTACCTGTTTCCTGGTTTTCTCTTTTAATTTGTTCCAGACATCGCTGCCCAGTTTATTCATTTTTGGTATGCTGCCTTCCTTGCCGCTATATTTTCCGATTTTATGTAAAGAGGAAATATTTACGTATAACAGGTCGCCATCTTTGTATTGAATCCTTACGGCTTCCTGCATTCTTCCATTGGCTTCAATTTTTTGGAGGCCGCTGTAAACACCTACGCCATGATCAATATGCGTTACATAATCGCCTGGTTGTAATTCACGTAATGTTTTTAAGGTAAGGGCTTTGTTTTTACTAAATGCCTGCTTTACTTTATACTTATGGTAACGTTGGAATATCTCGTGGTCTGTATAACAAACAACTCTAAGATCATCATCAATAAAACCTTCATGGATAGAGGTGGGAACCGGGGTAACCTGTATTTCGGCTTTTAAGTCGGTAAAAATGATATGCAGCCTTTCTAATTGTTTTGGATTATCAGCAAAAATATAGATGCTGTATTTTTTTGTTTCGTATAACTTCAGATCTTTTATGAGCAGGTCGAATTGCCGGTTGAATGCGGGTTGGGACTTAATTGAAAACCGGATGAGTGATGATGGAAGATTTTTTAGATGCGAAGAGAAATAACTTTTCGATCCAAATTCAATTATGTGATGCAGTTTAACCTGATCTTCGATTGTCTCAGCTTTAACGAAATCATTTACACCCACGTTGGACTTTTCATTGATTTCAATGTCATTATCGATTACAGGCAACCGGTTGCCGGTAGTTGTTTTTACAAATTCCAAATATAATTCCAGATCTTCTTCCTGCTGTTCAATCTTATCTTTGATGAATTCCCAATCTTCTGTCCATACCACAGTATTTTCGGGAAGAAATTCAAGCAGTGAAACCTTATCCCCGGTTTCAAACCGGGTTTCCACATTGGGAATGATATTGACCTGTAATAACCTGCGCTCACTTAATTGTGATTCAGGATCAAAGATGCGGATACTATCTACTTCGTTGCCAAATAATTCTATCCGATACGGTTTTTCATTACCAAAAGAATAAATATCGAGTATACCTCCACGCACGGCAAACTGACCCGGTTCATAAACAAAATCTGTCCTTTCAAAACCATAATCAACAAATTTTTCCAATATTTTATTTACATCCAGCGTTTCACTCTGTTTAATGGAAATAATATTTTCGGATAGTGTTTTGGACAATACTACCTTCTCGAACAAGGCCTCGGGGTGAGTTATCAGTACTTTCTTAGTGCTTCCGGCTGTTGACCTGGTTAATGCCTCCGTCCTAAGCATCACATGACTGCTGTTGAGCAGGCGGTAATTCTTTTTGTTTTTAAAGGAAGAAGGGAAATAAAAAATATCCAATGCCCCGGTAATATTTTCAAATGTATTGTGGAAATAGGCCGCTTCTTCCGCGTCTCTTAATATAACAAGGTGATTGAGCTGGCTGGTTGCTACATGCTTAAAAACAGCCGCCAGGATAAACCCGATGGCACTTCCATGAAGACCAGCAAGGTGGATTTGCTGTGGTTTGGACAAACTGATCTTGTCCGCAATCTGAAAACAGCGGGGATCATTTGCATATTTTTTCAACAACATATCCAGGTTCATCCGTCTGCAAAGGTAAGGGTGAATGTCTGAAGTCTGATTTTTGACGTGCGCATGGCTGAACGCCGGATGTTGGTGACCGGTAACCGATGTTTCCCTTCGAACGAACCTGAAAAATATCCTCAATGACTGGCGGTAAAGGGGAGTGGCGATTGAGGGGTAACCAGGAAAGTGACCGGCCGTACAACGAATAAATTACAATGATTTGAAATGTGTGTATTCAATTTGCAATAGTGCAGGCAACTATAACGTTAATGCAATTGTCATATAACTGTATTTTCTTTGTATTGTTGTGTTTCCCTAAAAGTTAGTAATGTTCCAAAAAATGTATTTCATGAAACCAGGAGGTCGTATTTTTTTATTTATTATTAGTTTGTTTCTTTCATCCGTACTTTTAGCACAACAGCCAGAGCAGGCGGTACTTTTTTCAAATGGGCGTTTTATTACCGGAAATAATATAAGCAAACAAATTTTCAGAAAGGAAAATATTTCAACGGCCAGTTTTGGGAAACAATACTTTGTGGTGGTACAATTTTCAATATTACCATCCAGGGTGGTCCAGGAAAATTTGAAGCAGGCCGGCATTGTACTATACACTTATCTCCCCGGCAAAGCTTACACTGCTGCTATTAACGAAGATTTTAATTTTGCACTTGCCAGGGCATTTAATATTTCCTCTATTAATGCAATACCACCTTTTTATAAGATCGACCCGGCATTGGTAAAATATGAAACCTCCGGAAATAAGCAAAATGCAAAGCAAATAGCTATTAGCTATTTTCATGCAGTTGACAGAACAATCGTATTGCAGCAATTGCAGAAAGCCGGTGCTACCATCACCACCACAAAATATGACAAAGACGATCTTATTTTTATCCAGGCAGGTAAATCAGCTATTGAGGCCATAGCGGCTTTGCCATTTATTAGTGAAATTCACCTTCAATCCATCACAGATAAGGTGCTGAATTATAATGATGTTGCAGTGCACGGAATCAGTGGACTCAATGCGTTGAACGGGAAAAACTTAAATGGCAAGGGCGTAACAATTGGAATTGGGGATAATGCTGATATCTCCACGCATATCGATTTCTCGCAAAGATTGATCAACCGGAGTCCATGGATACCTGCCAGTCACGGAACACACGTGGCGGGCACTGCGGCTGGGGCAGGCATCATCAATATAAAAAATCACGGCATGGCACCAAAGGCCATTTTGATCAACCAGTATTTCAGCGATATCATCACGAATGCGCCTGCATATATTACAGACAATAATATGGTACTTACCAATAATTCTTATTATTCAGCGGAGGATGGTTGCCCTGGTACCGGTGAGTACGATATATTGAGTAATTATATTGACAGGCAGATGGGTAAATACTCGCAATTATTACATGTAATTGCTGCCGGCAATGATGGCGCCAATACCTGTTCACCCTATCCTGCAAGTTATGGCACTGTAAAATCCGGATGGCAAAGCGCCAAAAATGTACTAACAGTGGGCGCGATGAATACGGACGATTACAGCATTGCTTTTTTCAGCAGCCGGGGCCCTCTTAAGGATGGCCGTATAAAGCCAGAAATAACGGCGGGTGGATGGGCGGTAACATCTACGACTATTAATAATACCTACGGGGTAATTTTTGGAACCAGTATGGCTTGCCCGGTGGCTACAGGTTCGCTAGCATTAATGTATGAACGTTACCGGCAAATCCATGGAGGCGCCAATCCAAAAAGTCCGTTGATGAAAGTTTTGCTGTGTAACACGGCGGAAGATCTTGGTAATCCGGGTCCGGACTTTACATTTGGTTTTGGTATGCTGAATGCAAGGCTTGCTATAGACGCAATTGAGAACAATCGGTATTTTATCAATACTGTATCAAACGGGGGCAATACAGCCCATACCATTACTGTTCCCGCCAACACAAGGCAGTTAAAAGTAATGTTGTACTGGGCAGATACCGCGGCAGCAACGAATGCCGCTATTGCATTGGTAAACGACCTGGATCTTACAGTTACCGGACCTGCTGCTGTGTTGCATCAGCCGCTTATTCTAAATCCTTCTCCTGCTAATGTAAACGACCTTGCGGTGGAAGGAATTGACAAGGTAAATAATATAGAGCAGGTGGTTGTTGAGAATCCTGTAGCCGGAACATACACCATTCATATAAATGGATTCGCGGTACCATTTGGTTCGCAGGAATATGTGATCAGTTATGAAATGGTGCAACCGTCGGTTACCGTAGAGTATCCATTTGGTGGCGAAAAACTGGTGCCGGGTGAATCGGAAATTATCCGTTGGTCTGCTTATGGAAATGAGGGTAACAATTTTAAGATTGAATATTCTGTAAATAATGGCATCAACTGGACTACTATTGATAATAATGTCGCATCGGCCAGCAGAAAATTTTCATGGCTCATTCCTGCAGGGCTTAATACCAACCAGGCGTTGATAAGGGTAAGCAGGAACGGGACATTATCAGCTGACCAGAGCAATTTTAATTTCACCATTTTGGGAAGCCCTGTTGTGACGGCTGTCAATGTTTGCGAAGGTGCGATTCAATTGGATTGGGGGTCAGTTGCCGGCGCTACTTCTTATGATATACTCGGGTTAACGGGGGATAGTATGAAAGTAATTGGTAATACCACAAACATATCCTGGCTGGGCAAAGGATTGAATAGGAATTCAATAGCCTGGCTGGGCGTAGCTGCAAAAAACGGAACGGTTGCGGGAAGGCGTTCAATATCTGTAAGCACCCTGCCTAACACGGGAGCCTGTACGCTGGCAACTTTTAACAATGATCTTACCGTGGATAGTATTCTCGATCCCACCAGTGCGAGACAGGGCTTTGCAAATGCAGGAAATGCTATTAAAGCAGTAAAAATATTGATCAGGAATTTGGGAACGGTTGGTGTGGGTGGCCCTTTTAATGTTTCGTACCGATATGCAAACACAACTGTTACCGAGACGATCAATCCAATAATTGCGGCCGGAGGCAGTTACCAATATACTTTTACGGGGGCCTATACAATTGTGCCAGCCGGTTTTAACTATGATTTTAAATCATGGGTCAGTTTAACCTCTGATAGTAATCATCTGAATGATACCGCTTACAAAACTGTGAAGTATATTAATAATGATGCAATAACAGTCTTACCGGTCACAGAAGGCTTTGAATCTTTTCCAATTGCTGAATTTACGAATCCCGAAATGGCTATCGGCGATAGTAAGCGTCTTGATTTTTCACCCAGTAGCGAAAGGGGGAGGGCAAGATCTTTTGTAAATACAGGCTTCGCATTTAACGGTACGAGGGCAATGACGCTGGATCAAAGACCCCAAAATGATACAACCACCACCGATAGTTTAACGGTCAGTTATAATTTATCAAATTATATTTCAAAGCAACTTCGCCTGGATTTCTATTATAAAAATCACGGACAGTCAGACGCTCCCGGTAATAAAGTGTGGGTAAGGGGAAGTGAAAACGGTGTGTGGTTGCAGGCATACGATCTTTTTGTTAACCAGCCGGCTACCGGAAACTGGAAACGTGCTGTCATCAATATAAATGAGGTGCTGGGCAATAGTGTTCCATCGCAAAATGTTTCCAATACATTCCAGGTGAGAATAGGACAGGAAGGGAAAACTTCCGCCAACTCTGCGAGTGCAGTAACAGATATTGACGACGGTTATACTTTTGATGACCTGACGGTGAATGAAGTATTAAATGACCTGGGCATAACAAAAATTATTTCACCGGATATCAGTGGCTGTTCATTGGGTTCGGCCAACCCCATCAGCATTCAAATAAAAAATTACAATAGCGCGGCCCTGATTAATTTCCCGGTGAGTTACCAGGTAAATGGCGGGGTAGTAGTAACAGAAAATATTCCTTCTATTGCACCCAATCAAACATTGAATTATGTATTTAATCAAACAGCTAATCTTTCTGCCTATATTGACTATAACATCAACGTTTGGGTAAAGTATTCAACCGATAGTTATTCAGCGAATGACAGTATTTTAAATTTCAGGATACACAATAGTCCTGTTATAAACAGTTATCCATACCTGCAAAATTTTGAGATCAATGACGGGTTTTTTTATAGCAAGGGTACTAACAGCTCCTGGCAATGGGGGGCACCTGCAAAGAATGTCATTAATAAAGCGGCCAGCGGCACGAAGGCCTGGGTAACTAATCTTGCGGGAAATTATAATGACAATGAAACGTCCTATTTATATTCCCCTTGTTTTGATATTCATGGATTGGTACAACCCGTGCTTTCTTTCAGCCATATTTTAATAACAGAGCAGGATTATGATTATAGCTGGGCAGAATATTCCACTAACGGTGTGGTGTGGCAAAAACTCGGGGATGTTGGCAGCGGCACTAACTGGTATGATGATGCTTCATTGATTAACTGGGCAGGTGCAAATACCAGGTGGCATGTGGCCAGTATAGATCTACCGGTATCGTCGTCCAATATCCGCTTCCGGTTTGTACTGAGCAGTGATGCAGGGGTTACGGAGGAAGGCATTGGAATAGATGATATCCATGTATTTGAAAAAGCAACCATTTATACCGGTTCGCCTTTAACCGGAATTACCCAGGGAGTGAACAGCAATAGTTGGGTGAACTTTTCATCAGGCGGGGACAGAATTGTTTCATTGAATTCAAACGGGACAGACCTGGGCGCTACTACCATACAGGTGCATCCGTATCCCGGCCCGGTGCGCGGCAGCAATAACCAGTATTATGCCAACCGGAATATCGTGGTACGAACGTCCAAACCTCCTTCCGGAAATGTGGGAGTACGGTTTTATTTTACAGAGGCTGAAGCACAGGGTCTTGTCAATGCAACCGGATGCAATTCCTGTTCAAAGCCTTCGGATGCGTATGAGTTGGGTATTACAAAATACAGTGGTAAAGCGGGTGACGAAAACGGGGTATTGGAGGATGATTCGACAGGTTTCTTTCAATTTATTTTACCTGCCAGCACCATTATTGTTCCTTATGACAACGGATATTATGCTGAGTTTAGCGTAAAGAGTTTTAGTGAATTCTGGTTGAGCGGGGCAACTATTAAAACGGGAGCAAGCGGTGTATGCCCCGGTGAAACAATCGTGTTTACGGCACCCTCTGGAGGTATTAATTATCAGTGGCAGGAAAACAATGGTTCAGGATATGCCAACATTAGCGACGGACCCCGGTATTCCGGCACCAACACCGCTATAGTGCAATTAATAAACTTACCTGCTGCTTTTTCAGGTTACAAATACCGTTGTATAAGAGACGGTGTAAATAGCAATGAAAATGCGGTAAGGTATACTAATGTTTGGAATGGCAATACAAGCAGCAACTGGTTTGTGGCTACCAACTGGAGCTGTGGTATGGTACCGGATCAATATACGAGTGTTATCATACCTGCCGGGATTATAAACTATCCGCTCGTCAATGCAAATACCGCAGTAAGAAGTATAAACGTTCATCCGGGTGCAAATATTAATGTGGGAAGTTTGGTAAAAATTCAAATTAATGGCAGGTAGCACTAATATAATATTACCGGCATATAGAATCGGGCATCATCGAAATAATCCCGCCTGCCTGACCACATTATTTGTAATTTGATGTTTAAATTTTTTTTATGGCCTCACAACCATGGCGTATTGGGAAAGTTGCCAGGATAGAAAGCGAAACGGATGATACCAGGAGATTCTGGATCGAGGTACGGGAATTGACTTATTTCGATTTTATTCCGGGCCAGTTTGTAAGGATAGCAGGAATGGGATACGATAAAAAGGCGGTACATTTCGAAATTTACGGGTAGCATTTACCGGCAGAAATTTTTTAATAGGGGAATGCGAATAATGGGATATGACTAATATCATTTGTACTTATGATAGTTGCGATACTATTTGGCTG
The DNA here is from genome assembly GCA_040006615.1 of Ferruginibacter sp. Classification (GTDB taxonomy): domain Bacteria; phylum Bacteroidota; class Bacteroidia; order Chitinophagales; family Chitinophagaceae; genus Ferruginibacter. The sequence continues at coordinate 8,556 of JBDTWP010000033.1, read as the reverse complement.
GTTGGATATTGTTAATTTTAGGTAACTTGCGACCCAGATAATTCATACAATTAATTGATTTTTTATGGGCGCTACTTCGATGATTGTTTTAATTCTTGCAGCATTAACATTTTCTATTATCGCAATTTTAATCGCTAAAATCGTTACCAAAGCCACTACAAATGCCCAAAAAGGAGAGCCATACGAATGTGGAATTCCTACCAGGGGCAAAACCTGGACTCAACTAAATGTAGGGTATTATTTATTTGCATTGATATTTTTGATCTTTGATGTTGAGCTTGTTTTTTTATTTCCCTGGGCAGTAGTGGCAAAAACAACGGGTTGGATGGCCCTGGTTGAAATTGTAATTTTCTTTTTTATATTGTTTATGGGTTTTTTATATGCGCATAAAAAGGGAGCATTGAAGTGGATGTAGGCAGGAAGCCCTTCTAATCCCCTGTGATTCTCCGCTGCGGCGATGGATAATCAGCATGCGGAGAATAAGAATTTCGGGAGAATGATTGGATGGCATGGTTTAAAATAAATAAAGCGAACTATATAAATAATGAATAGCAGTTCAAATAATTCAGGATCTCCTTTGATCCCCCTGCCAGCCAGCAGGAGTGGGGAGGCTGCTTCTTCTTTCCCGGGCCAGGTACACGAGACGCCCGGCGGAGGAATTGTATTGAGCAAGCTGGATGATGTGATCAACTGGGCCCGTTCCAATTCTTTATGGCCGCTCACTTTTGCTACCAGTTGCTGTGGTATAGAAATGATGGCGGTTGCGGCAGCTAAATATGATTTTTCCAGGTTTGGATTTGAAGTGGCAAGGGCCTCACCAAGACAAGCGGATGTGATTATTATCGCGGGAACTATCGTGAATAAAATGGCGCCTGTGTTAAAAAGATTGTACGACCAGATGGCTGACCCTAAGTATGTAATTGCCATGGGTGCCTGTGCGATTAGCGGGGGGCCTTTTTTTTACAATACTTATTCCGTTGTAAAAGGTGCCGATCATGTGATCCCGGTAGATGTATACATTGCCGGTTGCCCGCCAAGACCCGAGGCACTATTAAATGCATTGATAAGTTTACAGGAAAAAATAAAGAACGGTCTGACCAGGGAGCAGGTAAAAGAAGGTTGAAAGATTTGATCGGGTTGATAAGTAAACAGCGTAGATGACAAACGAAGCATTAAAAACAAAAATTACGGAACTGTTACCCACCGCTACTTTTGATGAAAGTGGACAGTGGCTTACTATTAACGTGGAACCCGACAATTGGCGGGTTCTGGGCGGGAAACTTCGGAATGACGTTTCTTTATTCTTTGATTATCTTTTTTGCCTTACCTGTATTGATTGGAAGACACATCTTACCATGGTATATCATTTGGATTCCACAAAATTTCGACACAACATTGTAGTTAAATCAAAGTTGGATGCAGCCAACCCTTCGATAGATACGGTAAGTGATATCTGGAGAACCGCCGATTTTCATGAGCGGGAAGTTTATGAAATGTTTGGGGTCAATTTCCGGGGGCATCCGGATCTGCGTTTGCTGATATTACCGGATGGTTGGGAAGGGAAAAAGCCAATGCTAAAAGATTTTGAAGACCCGGTCAATATGATAAGGTTGTAAGCCTCTATCCCACAGCCGGCGGAGTGGAATGAAGGGAGTTTAAGATTATGACAGATATATAATATCCACTGACTACATATTTATAACAAAATTTAATAGTTCTCCGCCCGGCCGGAGATTGGGGTTATGGTTGAAGAAATAGGAAGAACAAAAGAAGGCGATATAATGATTAACGTAGGGCCACAGCATCCTGCCACTCACGGCGTGTTGAACCTGCTTCTTACCATCAATGGGGAAACCATTAAGAAGGTGGAACCACATCTTGGATTTATTCATCGCTCTATTGAAAAAATGTGTGAGAGCCTGACTTACCGTCAATTCATATATGTAACCAGCCGGATGGATTATCTTTCCGCGCACATCAATAATCATGCTTGTGCTCTTTGTGTAGAAATGGGATTGAAGGTAGAAATTCCTCCAAGGGCGAAGGTGATCCGTGTGTTAATGGATGAGTTAACAAGAATTGCTTCACATGAATTATGGTGGGGCGCGATGGCAATGGACCTGGGCGCATTTACGCCTTTTTTTCATGCCTTTAGGGAAAGAGAAAGGATCAATGATATCATGGAGGAAACATGTGGGGCAAGACTTACCATGAATTATATGGTTCCGGGCGGAGTAATGTATGATCTTCATCCCAATTTCCAAAATAGGGTAAAAGATTTTATTGCTTTATACAAATCCAAGATCAATGAGTATGACGAACTGGTTACCGGCAATATTATTTTCCAAAACAGGATGAAAGGGGTTGGATATTTATCTGCCGATGACGCGATCTCTTATGGCTGCACGGGTCCCACGGCAAGAGGTAGCGGCGTATCCAGTGATATACGGAAATTGTTTCCTTACGAAATATATGATCAACTGGAGTTTGACGAAGTATTGGAAACAGGATGTGACTCATTTGCCAGGTATATGGTCCGCATAAAAGAGATGAATCAATCTATCAGGATAATTGAACAATTGATTGATAATATTCCGGAAGGTGATTTCCAGGCAAAGACAAAAGCAGTATTGAAATTACCGAAAGGGGAATTTTACCAACGGGTTGAAACAGCAAGAGGCGAATTGGGTGTATTTATAGTGAGCGAAGGCGGCAGTACGCCTTACAGGATTAAATTTCGTTCACCCGGGTTTTCCAATCTTTCGGCATTGGATCACATGGCAAGAGGCAGCAAGTTAGGAGACCTGGTGGCAATGATGGGGACGCTGGACCTGGTGATTCCGGATATTGACAGGTAGGTTAGCCCCGCTGACTCTCCGCGGAAGCAGCGGAGGACGGAAATGCTGAGAAAGCTGATTTTAGTCTGATGATAGCGTTGAATAAAATAAAATGAAAAATTATAGCACTTCAATAAATGAAAAATATTTCAAATAACCAGCGTCTTCTTAAATTGCCACTTGGGGGTTGGCCGGGCTACAGGGGACTTTTATGTTGAGCTTTTCTAATATATCGAAATTTATAGACAACTGGTTAAGGATGACTTTTAATCCAACCTGGACAATGGTCATTGAAATGGTGATTGCCGGTGTGTGTGTCATTGGGTTATTTGCCATACTCGGGCTGTCGTTGGTACTCATGGAAAGAAAAGTTGCTGCCTGGATTCAGATTCGTCTTGGGCCCAACAGGGTAGGACCCAAAGGTATGTTACAATCATTGGCAGATACGGTGAAACTATTGGTGAAAGAAGGTATGACTCCGAATGGTGCTGACAAATTCCTGTTCAATTTTGCACCCTTTATTGCGATGATGGTAGCCATGCTGTTAATGGCACCGATCGCTTTTGCAAAAGATTTTCAACTATGGGATCTGAATATCGGTGTGTTATATTTTTCTGCGGTTTCTTCCATCATGGTGATCAGTATTTTAATGGCAGGTTGGGCAAGTAATAACAAATATTCTTTAATGGGGGCCATGCGTAGCGGAGCGCAAATCGTGAGCTATGAATTATCTGCAGGTTTATCTATTCTTGCCATTGTAGTGTTAGCAGGCAGTTTAAATCTGAACGATATTATTCAATCCCAGGCAGATGGATGGTGGATATTTAAGGGTCATATACCGGTGATCATTGCTTTCATCATATTTATTATAGCGGTTACGGCTGAAACAAACCGGGCACCGTTCGATCTTGCCGAAGCTGAATCGGAACTGACGGCCGGATTTCACACAGAATATTCCGGAATGAAATTCGCCCTCTTTTTTTTAGCGGAATATATAAATGTATTTATTGTATGCGCTATCGGGGCTACTTTATTCCTTGGCGGATGGATGCCTTTTCATGTCGGTCATTGGGAGGCTTTTAATCATGTAATGGATTATATTCCATCCAGTATCTGGTTTTTTGGGAAAACATTTTTCCTGATCTTTTTGATCATGTGGTTCCGGTGGACATTTCCAAGGTTACGCATTGATCAGTTGTTAAACCTGGAATGGAGATATTTATTACCGATCAGTATGTTCAATATATTGTTGGTAACATTAATGGCAATATTGGGATGGCATTTTTAGCCCCTCTGCCCTCATTTCCTTAAGAGGCGCACATGCAGGAGTCTTAAATTTGGGGAGTATGATTTTGATAAGGAGGTAAAATAAAAATTGATAAGGTTTTATGTTCATAGTCAAATATATAAAAGAGGTTTATGGAGGGTTAAAGTCACTGGCTATTGGCCTTCGGCGTACGCTTTTTTATTTTTCACATCATAAAGAGATCATTACAGAGGAATATCCCGATAACAGGGACACATTGAATTTTCCCGAAAGATTCAAGGGTGAAGTGGTAATGCTGCATGATGAAAATAATGAGCACGCCTGTACAGGATGTACCGCATGTGAACTGGCTTGCCCTAATGCAACTATTAAGATCATTACCAAATTTGATATTACACCCGATGGGAAAAAGAAAAAAGCCCTTGACAAATTTGTGTATCATCTTGAATTGTGTACTATGTGTAACTTGTGCATTATAGCCTGTCCTACAGATGCAATTAAAATGGCCCAAACATTTGAACACAGCGTTTATGACAGGAGCGAGCTGACAAAAATATTGAATAAGCCCGGTTCAAAGATCAGGGAAGGAGTGGAATGATTCGGAGAGGAAACCTGGTATCAGGCATTGAAATAATGACTTTTAAATGAGTGGATCAACAATAATATTTTACATGCTGGCCGCACTTACTCTTGTAAGCGGGGTGCTGGCAGTAACAACAAGGCAAATATTTCGTGCCGCCATCTTCCTGTTATTTTCATTGATAGGAATTGCAGGCCTGTTTTTCTGGATGCAATATGAATTTATAGCGGCAGTTCAAATAGTTGTATATGTTGGCGGCATTACCGTCCTGATCATTTTCTCCATTTTTTTGACCCAACAGGCAGGAGAATTATTACCCAAACAAAAGATTGGAGCGCAGGTATTTTCAGTATTGGCAGTCTTTTGTGGTTTTGCCTTAACCATATTGCAATTGTACCAGCATTCTTTTAACAAAAGCACTGATGAACCCATCGCCCCCAGTGTTGCCAATATTGGCAATCAAATGCTGGGAGTTGAAGACAATGGATTTGCGTTGCCCTTTGAAGTAGTGAGCATATTATTGCTGGCGGCAATGATTGGTTGCATTGTAATTGCCTTACGTTCAAAACCCGTAATAACATGATGGAGCCCGGTCTATATCATTTATTATTCATTAGTGCCGCACTGTTTTTTATCGGCGTGTTTGGTTTCTTTACCCGGAGAAACCTGATCACCATGCTGATGAGCATAGAACTGGTTTTAAATAGTGTAAACCTGAATTTTATTGCATTCAATAAATATTTGTGGCCGCACAAACTGGACGGGTTATTCTTTTCAATTTTTGTCATTGCCATAGCGGCGGCGGAAGCGGCAGTAGCCATTGCTATCATCATTAATTTATACAGGAGTCACCAATCTATTGATGTAGAGAATGCTGAAGAAATGAAATTTTAGCCGTTAAACATTCTACCTTTCTAAAGGAAGGGTAAAGAAAACCAATTACCAAATTATGAATGATTTTGCGCAAATTCCTATGCTACAGGTCTTGCCCTATGAGTGGAATCCTGGATGGGTTTTAATGCTGATTCCGTTACTTCCACTGGCAGGATTTTTGGTGCTTGGTTTATTCGGAAGAAAACATACAAAGAATTCATCGGGCATTATCGGGACTATCCTTTTGCTGGGGTCTGCCGTTTTATCATTGTATACAGCATATGGTTATTTTTTTGAGTATGGAAAAGCAGATGGCATTTATCAGAAATTAATACCGTTACAATTTACCTGGCTTGAATTTTCTCCTGGTCTTTCCATCGATATGGGAATCATCCTTGATCCTTTGTCGGTAATGATGCTGGTGGTGGTGAGCTTTATTTCATTGATGGTGCATATCTATAGTTTGGGTTACATGAAGGGCGAAGAAAGATTTCCTACTTACTATGCGTTCCTGGGCCTTTTTACTTTTTCTATGTTGGCGTTGGTAATGTCTTCCAATATTTTCCAGCTTTATATTTTCTGGGAACTGGTGGGTGTCTCTTCCTTTTTATTGATTGGCTATTATTATGACCGGCCCAGTGCGGTGGCCGCCTGCAAAAAGGCGTTTATCGTTACACGTTTTGCCGATCTCGGCTTTCTCATCGGGATATTGATACTGTCCTTTTATGCAGGCACATTGGATTTTAATACACTGATCCAGCGGTTAACATCTGCCGCAGGTCCGGAATTTCAAACAGCTATTGCATCCTCCTTCCTTGGTGTATCTGCATTGACCTGGGCGTTGGTGCTGGTGTTCATTGGCGGAGCTGGTAAAAGCGCCATGTTTCCTCTTCATGTATGGCTGCCCGATGCCATGGAAGGCCCTACACCGGTATCCGCATTGATACATGCCGCAACAATGGTGGTGGCGGGGGTATTTTTAGTAGCAAGATTATTTCCTGTGTTTAGTATGTCGCCTCCTGCAATGCAACTGGTTTCTTACGTTGGTGTTATTTCCGCATTGATCGCCGCGATAATAGCATGTACCCAAACAGATATCAAAAGAGTATTGGCTTATTCTACCATGTCGCAAATAGGTTTTATGATGTTTGCCCTGGGCGTATCCGGTTCAGGCGGAGAAAACGGTTTGGGTTTTACAGCGTCCATGTTTCACCTGTTTACACATGCCATGTTTAAAGCCTTATTGTTCCTGGGCGCCGGCGCGGTAATTCATTTTATTCACAGCAATGATATGAAAGACATGGGGGGACTTAGAAAATATTTACCCATTACGCATATAACATTTCTTATTGCCTGCCTGGCAATTTCAGGTGTGCCACCTTTTGCGGGATTTTTTAGTAAAGAGGAGATATTATTAGCCGCCTATAACCGCCATGTAATTATTTATTATATAGCATTGATTACTTCAGGGTTAACTGCATTTTATATGTTTCGTTTATATTTTAGTATTTTCTGGAATAAAGCAGCAATTGTTCATGGGGAACATGGGGGAGAAGGAGGTTTTGCGATGATGATGCCGTTGGTTTTATTAGCTGTTGGTGCTGCCCTGGCCGGATTTATTCCATTTGGAAATTTTGTAAGTTCAGACGGCAGGCCGATAGAGTCAGCATTTCATCTGTTATTTTCTATCGCCCCGGTTGCATTGGGATTGGCTGGCATCTTAGCAGCAATGTGGTTGTATAAGAAGAAAAATGACAGGCCTGCTGCTATTGCTGCTTCGTTGAATGGATTTTACAAAGCAGCTTATAATAAATTTTATATGGATGAATTGTATTTGTTCATCACAAAAAAAATAGTATTCAATTTAATTGGAAAGCCCGCTGCATGGTTTGATAGAATTATAGTTGATGGATTGGTTATTGGTACTGGAAATACCACGCATGCAATATCGGAAAAAATAAAAGGCTTTCAATCAGGTAAAGTTCAGCAATATGCCATTTACTTTCTAGCAGGGGTAATCGGACTTGCAGTGTTGTTTATATACATATGGAAATAAAAAATAAATCAATATCGTCCGGCTAATATTGTTTTAATGAAACAACTGATTTGTTCGGGGTGGGTTTAAGCTACAGAGTATCGAAAAGAGATATGCGTTCACTGGTGGTCAGGCCCCCCTCTTTTGTGCGGGGCTGAGGTAGAACGGACGATTAAAAATAAATATAATCCGAAACGAATACATGAATCTAGCAATACTTTTAATTTTGCCGCTGCTAACCGCAGTTGTCATTCTGCTGTTTCGGAATGCTCAGCAGGTGAAGTGGGCCGCTCTGATTGGGTCGACACTACAATTTGTATTGGCATTTATTTTGCTTTTCGCTTTCCGCAGTGAAAGGGAAGGGGGTAATGAAGCCCAGATGTTATTTGAATTGCAGTATAACTGGTTTCCCGCATGGCATATCAGTTTTCATTTGGGGGTTGATGGTATTTCAGTAGCCATGATCCTGTTAACTGCATTCGTGGTGATAGCTGGCGTACTGGTATCATGGAATGTAACAAAGATGACAAAGGAATTTTATTTCCTGCTTATCCTTCTTAGTCTCGGGGCCTACGGTTTTTTTATGTCTCTTGATCTTTTCATCCTTTTCTTCTTTCTTGAAATTGCCGTGATACCAAAATATTTGTTGATCGGGATATGGGGCAGCGGTAGAAAGGAAAATGCTGCCAATAAACTGGCCCTGATGCTAATGGGCGGCTCTGCTTTGGTATTGGTAGGGTTGCTGGGAGTTTATTTTGGCGGCGAAAAATCGTTTGATTTATTGGTACTATCCAAGAGTGATATTCCGGTTCCCGTTCAAAAAATTTGTTTCCCGTTGTTATTTGTCGGATTTGGGGTATTTACCGCATTGTTTCCATTTCATACCTGGGTGCCTGATGGTCACTCTTCTGCGCCTACTGCGGGATCCATGTTCCTGGCAGGCATCTCCATGAAACTGGGTGGC
>JBDTWP010000032.1:0-30381 GCA_040006615.1 Ferruginibacter sp. | reverse complement strand
GATTGCAGAATATTTTGGAATGTGATGGTGGATAGGCAATGGGCAATGGGCAATAGGCAATGGGCAATAGGCAATGGTCAATGGTGAATGATCCGGGAATAGGATGATATATAACTTATATCAACAGTTTAATACAAAAAATTATTGTCATGTCAGTACATAGAAGAACAAATAAACTATTTGAATCCGCTTTGGTAAAAGAAGCGTTGAAGCAATCCTTTGTCAAACTGGATCCACGCATTCAGTTCCGCAACCCGGTTATGTTTACCGTGGAGATCTGCACTTTTTTTATGCTTGGTGTTTGCATATGGATTGCTAATGGTGAAACATCGCAGGGTAGTTTGCTGTACAATATTATCATAACTGCCGTACTGTTAATAACCTTGCTATTCGCCAATTTTGCAGAGGCCCTGGCAGAAGCAAGAGGAAAAGCGCAGGCTAATAGTTTGCGCAAAGCAAGAGAGGATACACCGGCAAAAAAAATATTTCCTGTGGGCGAAATGTACGTCAATGAAATGAAGATCGTTCCTTCATCACAGTTAAGTAAGGGAGATCATTTCCTATGTGAAGCGGGCGACATGATACCTATGGATGGAGAGATCATTAAAGGCATTGCCACTATTGATGAAAGCGCCATCACCGGCGAAAGTGCGCCCGTAATTAGAGAATCCGGTGGTGATAAAAGTTCCGTTACAGGGGGTACCAAGGTATTATCCGACCGGATAGAGGTGAGGGTAACCACCGAACCCGGCGAAAGCTTCTTAGATAAAATGATTGCCCTGGTAGAGGGGGCGAGCCGTCAAAAAACACCCAATGAAATTGCACTTACCATTTTACTGGCAGGTTTTACCCTCATATTTATTATTGTATGTGTAACCTTAAAACCATTTGGTGATTATGCGAGCACCCCCATTACCATGGCCGCATTTATTTCTTTGTTTGTTTGCCTGATACCAACTACTATCGGGGGCTTATTATCTGCCATTGGCATTGCTGGAATGGACAGGGCATTAAGGGCAAATGTGATCACCAAAAGCGGAAAGGCCGTTGAAACTGCGGGAGACCTGGATACCTTGTTATTGGACAAAACCGGCACCATCACCATCGGTAACAGAAAAGCTACTCATTTCTGGCCTGAAAAGAATGTGGATGAAAATGATTTTGCCGGGGCTTGTGTACTGGCATCCATGGCTGATGAAACACCAGAGGGAAAATCCATCATTGAACTGGCTGAAACAAAAAATATTAAAAAGCCGGCTTTGCAAAAAGATAAAGTAAGGTTTATTGCTTTCACTGCCGAAACCAGGAGCAGTGGGATCGACATGGATGGAATAAAGATCCGTAAAGGCGCTTTTGATGCTATAAAAAATAAAATACTAAAAGCAGGGAATAGTTTTCCAGCTGATACGGAAGAAAGAGTAAGGCTTATTTCCTCTAATGGAGGAACACCGCTCGTTGTGAGCCAGAATGACATAGTATTGGGCGTAATTGAATTGCAGGACATCATCAAACCCGGCATACAGGAACGTTTTGAACGTTTGCGAAAAATGGGTGTGAAGACCGTGATGGTTACAGGTGATAATCCGCTTACTGCCAAATTCATTGCAGAGAAAGCTGGTGTGGATGATTTTATTGCTGAAGCCAGGCCCGAAGACAAAATGAACTATATCAAAAAAGAACAGCAGGGTGGTAAACTGGTAGCCATGATGGGCGACGGCACCAATGATGCTCCTGCGCTTGCGCAGGCAGATGTAGGTGTTGCTATGAATAGTGGAACCGCCGCAGCTAAAGAAGCGGGAAATATGGTTGACCTGGATAATGACCCGACTAAACTGATAGAAATAGTAGAAATCGGAAAACAGTTACTCATGACCAGGGGAACACTCACCACATTTTCTATTGCCAATGATGTGGCAAAATATTTTGCGATCGTGCCGGCATTGTTCATTGCTTCGATTCCCGCTTTGCAGGGATTAAACATTATGCGCCTGCACAGCCCGGAGAGCGCCATTCTTTCCGCCATTATTTTCAATGCCATCATTATACCATTGTTGATTCCATTGGCTTTAAAAGGGGTGGCTTACAAACCAATTGGTGCAAGCGCATTGCTAAGAAGAAATTTAGTTATCTATGGCGTGGGAGGTGTTATAGTGCCATTTATTGGTATTAAAATAATTGACCTGCTCGTGCGTATGTGGTTCTGATCTATAATTAACGGCATAAAATAAAAACTTAGAAAATGAAACAAAATATTTTACCGGCCTTAAGACTAACCCTGGTTTGCATGGTATTTTTTATGGGCTTTTATTCTTTATTGATCCTGGCCGGTGCACAACTGGCGCCAGGCAAAGGGAAGGGGGAAACGGTTGTTGTAAATAACAGCGTTGTGGGCTGGAAATTATTGGGACAAAAATTTACAGAAGATAAATATTTCATGAGCCGTCCTTCAGCGGTTGATTATAACGCTGCAGGTGCGGGTGGCAGCAATAAAGGTCCGTCAAATCCTGACTATTTGAAGCAGGTTCAGGAAAGGATAGATACATTCCTGGTGCACAATCAAGGTGTAAAAAAAGAAGAGATTCCTTCTGACCTGGTAACCGCTTCCGGCGCGGGCCTCGATCCGCATATTTCTGTGCAGGGAGCTTTTGTGCAGGTAAACAGGATCGCCAGGGTAAGAAACATCCCTATCGGACAGGTAAATGCATTGGTTGAAAAACATATTGAAAAGCCGTTGGCTGGATTATTCGGGACCAGGCGGGTGAACGTATTACAACTAAATATTGCATTAGATAAACTGAAATAAATGGAAGTATAAACAGATGGAAAATGAAAAAGATCATGATCTTAATGATGGCAGTGGCAGCAACCCAATTTACCTTAGGAGTTAATGGCACCGTACAATCAGTAAAATCAGACCTGGACAGCAATGGTGTTTTTAATTCTTCATTATGGGGAGGTTCCGCTTTATACCTGAATTATGACCCTATCAGCTGGTTCGGTCTTAGCCTTAGGGGTGAATATATAAGTGACAAAGATGAGTATTTAGGTTTGAAACATGTATTTGCGCCCACACTTTCAGCTAATTTCAGGGTGGATAATTTGATCATTATTCCTGAATTCAGGCTTGACAAAGCGGGGAATGCTGTTTTTTATAAAAATGCTTCTGAAACAACGAAATCAACAGGTAGTTTTGTGATGGCAGCGGTATATCATTTTTGACCGCTGGCGGTCAAGCGAATAATTGAATAATTTCTTTTTAATCATAATTAGTAAAATGATATTGTGAAAAAAAGCGATGAACATTTCAGCGTAGCATTGAATTGTTGGTTGCATTAAGTTTTTATATTATGCCGGAACATGAAAAAAACGCTGAACATTTTTTGGACCTTATCCGCAAAAGCAGGCGGGGGAAGTTCAAAATTTATATCGGCATGAGTGCCGGTGTGGGTAAAACATTCCGGATGCTCCAGGAGGCACAGACTTTATTACGAAATGGCGTGGATATAAAGATTGGGTATATAGAAACTCATAACCGCAAAGAAACCCTGGATCTGTTGGAAGGGCTGCCGGTTATCCCAAGACGCAATTTATTTTACAAAGGAAAGGAGTTGGAAGAGTTTGATGTACAGGCTGTGATAAACCTGCATCCCGAAGTAGTAATTGTAGATGAACTGGCGCATAGTAATATTGAAGGCAGCAAAAATGAAAAACGCTGGCAGGATGTAATGGATATCCTGGATGCAGGTATCAATGTGATCAGCGCGGTAAATATTCAACATATTGAAAGTTTGCATGCGGATGTAAAAGAAATTACCGGTGTGGATGTATCTGAGCGAATACCCGACCGTGTTTTGCAGCAGGCTGATGAAGTGGTAAATATTGATTTAACGGCCGATGAATTGGTGACAAGATTAAAAGAAGGTAAAATCTATACACCCGATAAAATTGAAGTTTCCTTAAAAAACTTTTTCCAGGGTGAAAAGATCTTACAGTTGAGGGAACTTGCTTTGAGAGAAGTGGCCAGCCAGGTAGAGAGAAAGATCGATACTGAGTTGCCCCGTAATGCACATCTCAAAACAGAGCGCTTCCTGGCTTGCATCAGCAGCAATCATGAGATCGCAAAAAAAGTAATTCGTAAAACAGCGAGGCTGTCTACCTATTATAATTCAAAGTGGATCTTATTATATGTACAGGCACCCAGGGAGGAAGGTGACAAGATAGGTCTTGCGGCGCAGCGTCATTTGATCAATAATTTCAAACTCGCTACAGAGTTAGGCGCTGAGGTTATCAGGATAAAGAACAACAATATCGCAAAAGGTATTTTTGAAATTGCGGAGCAAAAAAACATTACCACTATTTGCATCGGTAAGCCCCACCTGAATTTGCTGAATGTTATTTTGAATACCGCCGTATTCAACCAGTTGCTCAATAAATTATCTGCGGCGGATATTGATATCGTAATTTTATCATAATCTAAGGGTATGAAACTCAAAACAAAATTGGTGCTGGGTCTGTCTTTCCTGTTTCTTGTAATAGTAACATTCGGGAGCCTTTCCTTTTATTACATCAATCGCTTAAGCAATGATTCAAAACTGGTGTTAAAGGATAATCACGCATCACTTGTGTACTGCAATAACATGCTAAAAGCGCTGGAGATCATTCCCGTGGACAAAGGTGCTGTTGCAGTAATGGAAAATAATTTAAAAAAACAGGAATCCAACGTTACCGAATTTGGAGAAATGGAAGCTACCCATGAACTAAGAAAGAATTTTCAGGAACTTTTACTGAACCCAGGTGACTCAAGTAATTACCCGCAGATACGTCAGTCGATCCATATCATCAATGATTTAAACCAGGGAGCGATCCTCGTTAAAAATGCGATTGTTGAAAAAACGGCCGCCGACGCAATTTTCTGGCTCACCATTATTTTTGTAGTCCTTGGTATTATTACATTCACTTTTGTTGTCAACTTTCCTTCCGTTATCGCCACCCCCATAAGGGCATTAAATGATGGTATCAGGGAAATTGCGAACAAGAATTATCGTAAACGGATCCACCTAAATCAAAAGGATGAATTTGGTGAACTTGCCAACGCTTTTAATACAATGGCCGAAAAATTGGATGAATATGAAAGAAGTAACCTGGCACAATTGAGATTTGAGAAAAGCCGGATTGAAACCATCATCAACCAGATGCGGGATGGTATTATAGGCCTGGATACAAAAAAGAATATCCTTTTCTTAAATGCGGTCGCTGAGAAATTGCTTGGTTTAAAAGAAGCTGAAATTATTGGCAGGTATTCAGCAGATGTGGCAATTAAAAATGACCTTATGCGCACTTTATTGCAGCAGACCAGCGGCAATGAATTAAAAATTTATGCCGATAACAAGGAAAGCTATTTTAACAAGGATGTTTTGGATGTCACCAACAATGGTTTGGTAGTTGGGCAAGTGATCGTATTAAGAAATATAACTCCGTTCCATGAATTAAATGAAGCCAAAACTAATTTTATAGCTACTGTTTCCCATGAATTAAAAACACCTATTTCCTCCATAAAAATGAGCGCCCATTTATTGGAGGATAGCAGGATCGGCAACCTATCTCCGGAACAAACGGAACTGGTAAAAAGTATTAACGATGATTCAGAGAGACTTTTAAAAATTACGAGTGAGTTATTGAATATGGCGCAGGTGGAAACGGGTAATATCGAGTTAAAATTGCAACCTGCACAACCGGGGGTCATTGTAGACCAGGCAATTAATGCCATCCGGTTCAGGGCCGGCCAAAAAAATGTGGCACTAAAAATAAATCTGCCGGAAAACCTTCCTTTGATCCAGGCTGACGTGGAAAAAACGTCCTGGGTGCTGATCAATTTTCTGACGAATGCAATTAAGTATTCTCCTGAAAATTCGGTAATAGAGACCAGCGTTTCCCAAAAGAAAAATTCGGTAGAATTTACCGTTAAAGATTCCGGCAACGGGATCGACGAAAAATACCTTCCCAAAATATTTGACCGTTATTATAAAGTACCTGGTACGCATGAACGCACCGGTACAGGTCTTGGGCTTGCCATATCGAGGGAATTTATTGAAGCACAACATGGCACTATCTGGGCGAAAAGCACAATTGGTGAGGGAAGTGTTTTTGGTTTCTCTTTGCTAACGAATTAAGGGTAGTAATTTCTCAAAAATAATACAGGATCTTTTCCATGAGAGATATTTAAATTTCCGGAGACATAACCTCTCTTGCCCGGCTATTCCATTTTCAAATTTTCCACCTGAAGTAATATAAAGACAAGGACTGGAAACCTGCGCCTGTATGTTTACTTTTCATATGAGGTAGCAGAAGGTATTTGACGGATGATGGTTTGGGGAAAATTTTCTACATAAGAAAGTCACGGTAATGATTGAAAACTTTCTAAATGCAATAGAATCAGGCTTTTAAATAGGGCACAGATATTTCATTATGATAAGCCTTAAATCAAAATGAAATACTGGTATCTGCAGTTATTAATTATCTGATCAACTGTGGGGCTGTCCTATTTATATGACAAAAAAAATAATCCTACTATGGTTAAGTAAATTTGTGCTGTACATACTTTTATTTGTACCGGTGGTTTTGTCAGCTGCCTTTATAAATACATCTTACGAAAAAGAAACAGCCAGGATCGAATGGGTGCATCCCAAATTGTCGCGGCAACAGGTGGTTTGTGGAGACACAAACCACGTCCCAGCCTCGGTCGGTGTACCCACCGACCGAAATCAGGAGCGACAATTTGGGATGCACCCGATCGAAGGGCAATCTTTTTTGGAAAATAAACTCCAGTCAAAAATACCGAAGGGAGTGGGTGATTTTAGTTTGCTCAAATGGATCCGGTCTTTCCCTGTTCATATCACTGGTGATACCATTCCATTCAGTATCATGAGAAAGGATCAGAAAAATGTAAGCCGTTATTTAATCAGCGGTACCTTTTTCATTGGCGACAAAAGCATTTCATTTTCATTAAGAGACAGCGTTGTTTTGAATTATAAGAAATGGGATGTATCTCCTAATAACCGCATCAGGTATACTCCCCGGGGTATATTAGTAACCGATTTTTTACTAAGCAATGATTCTGCAAAAATAGCTCTAATTAGCCAGCAGAACCTGGCGGGCAGTGCGATTGAAATCAGCATTCTCAATTTCGATACCAGGGATATAGAAGGTATTTTCAAGAAGCTTACTTCAATTGTATCAGGCATACTGGATGCAAAAATCCTGATAAGCGGACCTGGCAAAATGGTTCCCGCATTTATAGGTGAAGCTTCCATCAGAAAGTTTGAACTGATGGATCAACCTGTTGGCGACCTGCGTTTAAATGCGCAGAAAGTCGATGAAAATACGATCCATGGAACCCTTGACCTGGCAGAAAACGGTAACGAGGTAATTGCCGGGGGAAATTTTTTTTTGAACAAGGGTCTTCAGCAGTTGGATGTTTTATTCAATATAAAGAAATTGCAACTGGCTGCGCTGCAGGGCTTCACGAAAGGCAATATGAAGGTGGCTTCCGGAACTGTTAACGGCGCAATTGCCCTGAAAGGAAAATTAGGACGGCCTGAATGGACAGGCGCCATAAATTTTGATACCGCTAAGTTTATGCTTAATCAATCCGGAGTCAATTATTCAATTGACAAGCAAAAGATATTGTTCGATTATCCTGCGATCAGTCTCAACCAGTTCACCATAAAGGATTCACTGGATCATTCTCTTATAATTAACGGCAATCTTTGCTCAGGAACACTCACAGGATATGATCTTGCCATTGATCTTAATTCACGAGATTTTATTTTGATCAATGCTCCGAAGGCAATCAATAACCAGGTTTATGGTGATGCCGGTATTGATGGGAATGTTTCTATCAGAGGCAATACAGTAAGTCCTTCAATTAAGGGAGATATATATCTCAATGAAAAAACAAATATTGCCCTGGTAGTACCTGAAACGAATATTGATAAAGATGCAGCGGGCTCTGTTGTGCGGTTTATTGACAGGGATACTTATCCGCTACCGGAACTGAAAACTTTTAAACCGGCACCGGAGCCCGGGGTAAATTTTGAGCAGTATTTAAATCATAAATTGAATATCCATGTAGATACACAGGCTGTACTAACCATCGCAATTGACCCATCCACGGGTGATGAAATAAGCGTAAGAGGCGACGCCCTTTTAAATACAGGAGTTGGCCCGGGCGGGAATAGTTTAGTGGCGGGAACCTACCTGATAAATAGCGGTTACTATGAATTGAACTATGAATTCTTAAAAAAGCGCTTTAATATAATAAAGGGCAGCACTATTTATTTTGGTGGTGGCCCGGCTGATGCCCGAATAGATATTACTGCTGAATATATTGCCAATACCTCCCCTAAAGATTTGTTGGGCAACGAAGTAGGCTCAATAGATCCAAAGACCGCCCGATCATTTAACCAGAAAATCCCTTTCAGGGTCATATTATTTTTGCGTGGCTCTTTAAAGAGGCCGGAAATAAGATTTGATATCGAATTGCCCCGGGAGGGAATGATGAGCAGGCAGCTAAGAACGACTATCGAAAACAAGTTGGTGCAGTTAAGAACTGATAAAGCTGCTACCAATAAGCAGGTATTTGCCTTATTGGCGTTAGAGCGTTTTGTTGGGGAACAAAGTACGGATTTCTTTAAAGGAAATGGCGGGAACTTTTCAGACCTCGCAAGAGAAAGTGTGAGTAAGTTTTTATCAGCCGCATTGGACCAGATAGCTTCCGACCTGTTTCGGGGGATCAATATTGACCTTAACTTAAATTCCTATAAGGATTTCGCCAATAGTGAAAAAACACAAAAAACGGATTTGAATGTGGAGGTATCTAAAAGCTTCTTAAATGACCGTTTAAGCGTAACGGTAGGCAAAAATTTTGGCATTGAAAGCCAGGATGGTTCTACAAAAGCATCCCAGCAAAAAGCCAGTCGCTTTTTGCCGGATGTAACAGTGAACTCTAAATTATCTGCGGATGGTAAATACATGATACGGTCGTATAAAAAAGGCCCAACCGACGTGATACTGGATGGTTATGTGGTAGAAACAGGATTGGCATTTATCATCACCATGGATTATGACAAGTTTAGAGAGTTATTTATCAAAAATCGTAAAAGCCCGGACCATTAGAAAATGTGCAGATCGATTATATATTGTTTAATTATTGTAGTGGTGATCTGCAGTTGTAGTGTAAAAAGATATTTACCTGCCGGTGAAAGATTATACCGCGGAGCTACTATAAAAGTGGAAAAGGAGGATAATGTTAAGGCATCTTCCGGGCTATTGAGAAAGCAATTGAAACTGGCCGCAAGACCAGGGGAGAACAAATTTGCGATGGGGCAACCGTATAAAGTCTGGTGGTGGTATGTAATAGGACAACCAAAGAGAGAAAGGGGAATCCGTGCATTTTTTCGGAACAAACTTGGGGCGCCACCTATACTAAGCAGTAAAATAAATGCCCCGGTAACCGGACTGCATATGCAGGCTTTCCTGGAAAATCTCGGTTATTTTCATTCCCTGGTAAAAGGCGATACCGTCAATGAGGGATATATGACCAGGGCAATATATAAAGTCCGGGTATTTCCACCGTACAAAATAAAAAGCATCAGTTGGGTAAACGACAGTTCAGACCTGGCCAGGCTATTGCAGGAAAGGCAGAGCGGGGGCATCATACAAGTTGGCAACAAATACAGATTAAGCGAAATACAGGCTGAAACTGAACGATTGGATCTATATGTGAAAACGAAAGGTTATTATTATTTTAATCCTGATTACATTATGGTTTATGCCGACAGCACCATTGGAAATAATGAAGTAAATCTTTTTTTTAGTTTGAAAAATACGATGCCGGAAAATGCCAGGCATGCTTTTACCATTAACCAGGTTACCCTCTTTCCTAATTATACTTTATTACTACCCCCACCTGACACCAGCAAAAAGGGAACTGTCAATGCAGATGGATTAAGGATCAGGGACACATTACACAAATTTAAGCCCGCGCTGTTTAAAAACCTGATCACCTACAGGCCGGGAAATATCTATAGCAGCCGGGATCAGAATAATACACTGAACCGTTTGATGAACCTGGGTACTTTCAAGTTTGTAAAAAACCGCTTTGAGCAGGTAACTGTCAATGGCGACCCATACCGGCTGAATGTATTTTATTACCTGACACCAGCTAAAAGAAAATCCATCCAGGCAGAGCTTGATGGATTTTCAAAAGAAAACAGGTTCCTTGGCACCCAGTTAAGTGTAAATTGGCGCAACAGGAATACATTCAGAGCTGCACAATTGTTAATGCTAAAAGTCTATGGCGGACTCGAAATTTCTTTTTCTGATTCCCTTAGAAACAGTAATAATTATAGGGTAGGCGCCGAGGCGTCAATTAATCTTCCCAGGGTTTATATGCCATTCTTTAAGATAAGAGAAAGTAATTTATACCCTCCCCGCACCCGTTTATTAATCGGATATGAGCTGTTTAGAAAAGAATTTTTCTATACAAAGAATGTGTACCGTTTGCAATATGAATTTGCCTGGAAGGCAACCAGCAATAAGGAACATAGTTTTTCACCCTTAGCTTTAACATATATAAATGGCCGCAATCTTACGGATACTTTTGCAAAGGAAGCTATCCGCAACCCAGCCTTATTAGCCAATGTATATTCCGAATTGATTCTTGGCTCTGTTTATTCTTATACATTTAATACCGCAAACCCGTTCGAGAAAAAACAATTGTATTTCAAAGGCAGCCTGGATCTTTCGGGTAATATAGCGGGCTTGCTTAGCGGTGCAAGTCAACCGAGGCAGAAGGAGCTATTTAATGTTCCTATTGCACAGTATGCAAAAGCGGATATTGATCTGCGTTACCAAATAAAATTGCGCAATAATTCCGATTGGATCAACCGGATGCTGGTAGGGATTGGGATTCCATATAATAATTCCAATATTTTGCCTTTTTCAAAACAATATATGATTGGGGGCTCCAACTCTTTACGCGGATTTCAGATGCGGCAGATTGGCCCGGGTTCCTATTTACCCAGTCTTGAAGATCAGCGTCTATTCCAGGTAATAGGCGGCGATTACAAGTTCCAGTTTAATTCAGAATTAAGGATTCCAATATTCGCCAAATTTAGTGGTGCCCTGTTTATTGACATGGGAAATATATGGACGAAGGATACCATATTATTTGGCCGGCAGGGTCAGTTAAAAAGAGACTTCTATAAGGAAATCGCGGTTGCATCCGGGTTAGGAATCAGGTTTGATGCGGGGTTGGTTTTGATTAGAGCTGATTTGGGCATTCCAATACGAAAGCCATACTTACCTGAGGGGCAAAGATGGGTGATCAATAAAATTGAATTGGGCGATAAGTACTGGAGGCAACAAAACCTGGTAGTGAATATTGCGTTAGGGTATCCTTTTTAATGCCGCCTGGCGCATCAGGGGGAAGACAAAAAGTAAAATTTATTTCCTGTATGAAAAAAATATTTAAAATATTACTGGTCATTATTTTAACGGGTGCCGCCGGCGGCTATATTTACTGGCAATTCAACAAAAAGAAAATTATCAGGGATTCCATTGAAAAAGCCATTACAAAAAAGACGGACAGCCTTTACTACCTTCACTATGACAGTTCCCGTATTGATGAAACCAACGGTAATGCGACATTTTACAATGTTGTATTACAATCAGATTCCGCGCAAAAGAAACTATTGAATAGTGCGGATAGTTTGCCGAATGTATTGTACAATATAAGGATAAATATGGTGAAAGTTACCGGGGTGGATATTGCCGGATTATTGCAAAAACAACATGTGGCGGCTAACAAAATAGAATTGTTCAAACCTGTCATTCAGATTATTAACACGGGAGCGGATCAGCCTAAACAGTTTACGATGCGGGATACGCTTGAATTGTATCAAAAGATACTCGGTAATTTTAAAAGTATCAAGGCAGAAACTATCCAGGTAACCAATGGTGAGCTTTTGATGACCAATAAGAAGGGTAAGGCGCAAACTACTTTTGAAAATATAAATGTGATGCTCAATAATTTCCTGGTTGATGAGACAACGAATTATGAGAGTATTATCAGCTATTTTATAAAAGATGTAAGGGTAACAGTAGAGAACATCCAGTTACCTGCGTCAAAAAATGACAACAGGATCAACCTCGAGAAAGCAGATTATAATGCCCGTAAAAAGTACCTGCATATTTCTGCCATCAGGCAATACCAGGTAAATAATATGAAACCGGTAATTGATCTAAATAATATACAGGTCGATGAACTGAATACCGATGCATTTATATTAGAACAGCGGCTGAAAGCCGGTCAAATTAGTTGTGATGGAGGGGTTGTGACGATTTATATTAAGGCAAATCCAGGTAAATCCAAAGCAGGCGATCAATCTATTGAGCTGGCAACTGATATAATTGACCAGGCGCAGATAGCAGGTATCAATTTAGGAAGGACAAAACTTATCATTGCCGATAAAGCCAAACCGGGCAAGGCTCCCTTTATATTAAACAATGTTACTTTTAAGGTAGCAAAAATGCTTAATATAAAGGAGGGCACTACTATCAACAACATCATCAATAATGCAGAATGGGAGTTATCGGCTGATGGGTTTACATTTAACACAAAAAATAAGCTATATAAGATAAGTGTGGGTGATTTTATTATTAATAATGCGTCTTCGCTGGTAAAAATAAAAAACTTATTATTGAAACCTCTTCTCACAGAACAACAGTTTGTACACCAGAGCAGTTTTCAAAATGATCTGTACAACCTAACTGTAAGTAATATAATTCTTTCGGGAGTTAATATCAACAGGCTTATAAGCAATAAGGAGTTTGTAGTGGAAAATGCAAGTTTTCAGCCCACGATAAAAATTTTTAATGATCGCAATTTGCCACCCGACAGCAGCAGTAAGATTGGCAAATACCCTCACCAGTCATTATTGAAACTTCCTTTTCCCATTTATCTGCATTCAGTCAAAATTAACCATGGTTTGGTTTCATACCGGGAGAAGGCGTTAAAGTCAAAGCTAACCGGGGATGTGTTTTTTAGCGATATTAATGCAACGTTGTTAAATATTACCAATATGCCATCACGCATCAGGGCAAATGATTTATTAAAATTGAAGGCCACTGCAAAATTCCTGGGTGCCGGCAATTTGTCTACAGAATGGCAATTCCCATTGAATGCCAGCAATGGTGCATTCGGCATAAAAGGCAGACTTATAAATATGAATGCTGCGATCTTAAATTCTATCATTGAACCATTGGCGATGGCTTCCGTAAAAGAGGGCCGGATTGATGATGTGCAGTTTACAATTGATGGAACGGATACAAAGGCCACCGGGAATATTCTATTTCTCTATCATGATCTGAAAATGGATCTTTTAAAAAAAGGAGATGACGATGAACTGAAGAAGAAGGCTGTGGTAAGTTTACTCGCCAATATGCTTATTAAAAATGAAAACACCAGCAATTCCAACGTTAAAGACATTAACTACGACAGGGATATAAGCAAATCATTTTTTAACCTGGTATGGAAATCTATTTACTCAGGGGCTAAGAATACAGCGTTGGGAAAAAAGGATAAGGGAGAAACCAAATAAGAGGTGCTAAGGGCAAAACAGATGACAGGTTCATGATGCACCTGATGATTTTTTAATAAAAAAAGATCACTTTTGTTGAATCTTTTCATTCAATTTCTTTTATGCCACGCTTTACCATTCTTTGTTACCTGTTGATTATTGGTACTTCAAGTCATGCGCAGGATGCATGGAAAATTACCGCCTCCAATATTAATCCTTCCAATTACTATGGCATTACGGTTGCTAACGGTATGTTGGGTATTGTAAGTAGTCCCGAAGTATTTAAGGTTAAGGATGTGGTACTTGCGGGTGCATATGATCTTTATGGCCGGGGCCGGGTAAGCAATTTTATACGCGGTTTCAATTTACTGAATATGAATATGCAAATTGATGGCATAAGATTGGTCAATGGCAATGTTTCCAATCTGAAGCAATCTTTGGATATGAAGCATGCCAATTTCACAACTTCGTTTGATTATAAAGATGTATTAACCGTTAGTTATACATACTATTCCCTGCGCCAGTTGCCTTATTCAGTTTTAATGGATATCACCGTCGGTGCAAAGAAAGAATGTAGCCTGGGCAGTGAAAGTATTATGGAAGCGCCGGACGCGCTAAAAGAGGTTCAAAATTACTATAATGAAATCGACCGGCCGCATACAATCATCAGTTTACTGACCTCAACGGCAAAGAGCCCGACCGGGAAATTATTAATGTGTGCATCCAATGCATTTATCTTCAGTGAAACACATGGCAGTGAGCCCAGGGTAATACATGAAATGTGGGATAATAACCTGCACCTGATGAAATTTGCGAAGAAATTAAAGGCGGGAGAAATATATCGTTACTCGATTGTAGGATCCTCCATTACATCAGCTCACCATGATGATCCGTTAAACGAAGCGGAACGCCTGACCATTTTTGCAAAACTACAGGGTAGGGAGAGGCTGATAGCAATGCACGATAAGGCATGGGATGAATTATGGAAAAGTGATATTACGATTGAAGCTGCAGGCCCTGCCTTTGCGGAGGAAGTGGCTCAAACCCAGCAGGATGTGCATAGTATGTTGTATCATCTTTATTCATTTGTAAGGGAGGGTTCAACCAACAGCCCTTCACCAATGGGATTAAGCGGGTTGGGTTACAATGGCCATGTATTCTGGGATGCAGAATTGTGGATGTTTCCAGCTATTTTACAAATGCATCCCGAGTTGGCAAAGGGTATGATCGACTATCGTTTTCGGCGGTTGGAAGCAGCCAAAAGAAATGCCTTTGGCAAGGGTTATAAAGGAGCGATGTATCCCTGGGAAAGTGCGGAAACGGGCGTGGAGGAAACGCCTGTGTGGGCATTAAGCGGGCCATTTGAGCATCATATCACGGCATGTGTTGGTTTTGCTGCATGGAATTATTATTCAGTTACACAGGATAAAAACTGGTTAAGAGAAAAAGGTTGGCCAATCTTAAAAAACACTGCTGACTTTTGGGCCAGCAGGGTGGAAAGAAATGGTCCCGGAAAATATGATATTATTAATGTGGTAGCTGCTGATGAGTGGGCTGAAAATGTAGATAACAATGCGTTTACCAATGCCGCCGCCAAAGCGAATTTAAAATACGCCACGGAGGCTGCGAAAATATTAGGCATAGTTGCTGATCCTGATTGGATGAATGTTGCCAGCAATATTCCCATTTTAAAATTGGCTGATGGCACTACCAGCGAGCATGCTACTTATAAAGGCGAGGGCATTAAGCAGGCCGACGTAAATTTATTAGCTTTTCCTTTAAAGGAGGTTACGGACCTGGGGCAAATAAAAAAGGATCTTGATTATTATTCCGTACGGGTACCCAATGAAGGTACACCGGCGATGACCCAGGCTATCTTCGCCTTATTGTATGCAAGGATTGGTGACAATGAAAAAGCAATTCACTTCTTTAAAGATTCATACGTACCTAATTTAAATCCGCCGTTTAATGTAATTGCTGAAACCAAGGGAGGCAGCAATCCATATTTTGCGACAGGGGCGGGTGGAATTTTACAGGCAGTATTAAACGGTTTTGGCGGGCTGGAGATAACGCCCGGGGGGATCACTCAAATAAAATCAACGCTGCCAAAGAAATGGAAAAGCCTTACGCTAAAAGGTATTGGTGCGGAGAAGAAGACTTATGTGGTGAAGTGAAGTTCTACATCAGTCATACTTAGTACCATTTGCTTTTTGTAATGTCTTTTTTTGTTTAGATAAATACTTAGCTCTCTTCAAAATCAGCTAAATATTTAACTGATATAGGCATGAATCAAATTTAACTGATTTTTTTACAAAGGGATCAGTTATAGATATTTATTTGCGCTTACTTACTACTAAGGGTTGCCAACCTTTGAAAGGTTGGCAGCCCTAAAAATACTCTTACCCTGAATTGTTTTTTACCGGGTGATTTGTTAAAGATCTTTAATAAAATCATACCGTCATATTTTATTGAAATGAATACAACGTTTTTCCTGTCTAACTTTACCATTTGAACATTTGGAATGCAACCCGCGCTAATTTGTTCTTTTGGGGTTTAAAAAACAGGTCGGTTGCCCACAATTGCATTCAAATTATTTTATATAAGAAAAAAATATTTATTTGAAATAAATAAAAAAATACTATTTTGCAAATTGTATAAATGAAACAACTAGCTGCTATATTACTTTTGGGAATTTTTGCATTCAATCTTTTTGGATACAGGCTGGTTGCATTCTTCCTCGAAAACCAGGAAAATGTAAAAATGGAACTGGCTTTGGATGAAAATGCTTATTCAGATCGCGGGTTAATTTCAATTAAGCAACCTACTAATCTTCCATATTATCAAAATTCCCCCACATTTCAGCGTATAGATGGTGAAATAGTAATAGACGGGATTTATTATAAGTATGTAAAATGCAGAATTTATAATGATTCATTGGAATTGCTATGCATCCCAAATACAGGCAAGATGAAGATACAGGCTGCAAAAGCTGATTTTTCCAAACTCGCTTCTGATTTGCAACAATCCGATAACAAAAAGAAGTCTCATTCCGATTCAAAGTCTTTTCGGAAATCAATCAGTGAATTTGAGGAGCAACAGCCAGGCAGCGCGTTCAGGAAAGGACCCCGCCCTTTAAATTATTTTATTCAGAACACCTTGTTGGTAAATACCTTATTT
Organism: Ferruginibacter sp.; assembly: GCA_040006615.1. Taxonomy (GTDB): domain Bacteria; phylum Bacteroidota; class Bacteroidia; order Chitinophagales; family Chitinophagaceae; genus Ferruginibacter. The sequence continues at coordinate 13,564 of JBDTWP010000032.1, read as the reverse complement.
ACCAAATCAGTTGAGCAACCCCCCGATCAACTGGCAATAATTTCCTGATTTATTTTTTACAACTGTCAAAAAGTAAGGCCTTAACAGTGCCTTAGTCAGGCATCATTCTACCATTGTACAAAACGTGCATTGCAGGCATTGGTTATTTAGCTTTCGGGACAGTTCATTCTCTTACCTATTTTACTCTTATTTATGAAAAAACTATTGATCGTAATAGTTGTATTTTTATTTGCTTATTCCTGTACGCAAAATAAACCTTTACAAAAGACATATTTTGCGGATCCTTTCTCTTATTGCAAAACGGTAAAAGAATTGAACGAGGTAGTGAAATTTAATAATTTCACACCTATTGTTGCCTGCCGGAATTATACCTACGCCAATATTGCTGCGTATGAATGTATCGCTGCTGCCTATCCTAATAAATATCAATCTTTAGCCGGTCAGATCAAAGGGCTCACTACTGTACCATCTTTGGACACATCCAAACCAGTTGACGTTGAGTTTTCTACGCTCCTGGCTTTTTGTAAAGTAGGAGAAGCAGTTACTTTTCCGGAAGGCAGCATGAAGGATTATGTAGATAGTTTAAAAACCTTTGTAAAAAAAGAAGGAATGCCCGAAGAAATGTTTGAAAATTCCCTGGCTTTTTCAGATACGATCGCAAAAACGATTTTGGCCTGGAGTAAAAAGGATAATTACCTGCAGACCAGGAGTGCGCCCAAATACACTGTAATTGATACGCCGGGACGCTGGGTGCCTACGCCGCCAATGTATGCGAGTGCCATAGAGCCACATTGGAATGAAATAAGAACAATTGTACTGGACAGCGCCTCACAATATAAGCCTCCAAGACCAATCCCTTTTAATATAAAGGATACTAACGGACCGTATTACAAACAGGTGATTCAATCCAAGAATGCGATCGACAGCCTGACAGATGAGCAGAAGCATATTGCAATGTTCTGGAACGACCTGCCTAACGAATTGCATGTAAGCGGTCATGTACAATTTATGACAAAGAAGTTTTCTCCCCCGGGCCATTGGATGAATATTGTGGGTATTGCATCTGTAAAGGCAAAGGCGGATTTTGCCAAAACCGTAGCAGCGTATACACTTACTTCCATTTGCATGTTTGATGCATTTATCCATTGCTGGGACGAAAAATTCAGGAGTAATATGGTGAGGCCCGAAACGGTGATCAATAAATACATTGATCCCGAATGGAGGCCATATTTGCAAACACCCCCATTCCCTGAGTTTACCTGCGGTCATAGTACAGTTTCCTCTGCGGCTGCTGAAGCGCTGACTAAAATGTATGGTGATAATTTCATTTATACGGATACCAGCGAGTTGGAATTTGGTATCCCCGACCGTTCATTTACTTCTTTCAGGCAGGCATCAGATGAAAACAACCTGGCCAGGTTTTATGGAGGCATACATTTTCATCCTACTTGTTTGATAAGCACTCAATATGGAAAAAAAGTGGGTGATTTCATTGTAGGTAAATTGAAACTGGGAAAAGACGCCAACTAAATCTACCGGTCCTGGGGCGACAAACCCCTGGTAAAGAAACCAGGCATGAACCGGCCGGTAATTAATAATGATTACCAAACTGGCAGTCATTAAATCCGGTAACCTTCTGCAAATAAAACCACAGCAGATGGTTATTTAAAATTGAAATTAAAATATTCAACCAATCAAAAGATTAACCAATCAAAAAACTAACAAAATGAAAAAAATATTTATAGTTCTGATAATAGCTTTAACTGCGAAATACAATTCAAACGCACAGGGTTGTGTGGCCGTTCGCCAAATGGGTGGAGTAGGTATGTGCTCGTCGGATGCTTATAACCTTTCCAAGGGTGATTTCCAGGTTGGCGCGAACTATCGTCACTTTCATTCCTGGCGCCACTTTGTGGGCACAGAAGAACAACCACAGCGCCAGAATACAAATGGTGGCATCGGTTCGGACGGAAAGGACCATGGTAATGCGGTAAATATATATTCACATGCGGTGGATCTTAATTTTTCTTATGGTTTGACCAGCCGTCTTCAATTGAATCTAAGTATTCCATGGGTTCATAACGAGCGTTCACAGGTATTGAGACAATCCGCACCCGTAAAAGATACTTTTCGTTATAGCGTATTTGCAAGAGGGCTTGGCGATATCAGGATTGGTGCTAACTATTGGGTATTTAATCCTGATAAAGCTACAAGGGGCAACCTGATGATAGGTGCAGGTATTAAATTACCCACAGGAAGTCATGGTGAGACTGATCTTGCTCCGCAGTCGAACGGAACGCGCAGGATCGGGGTTATGGACCAGGCAATTCAGCCAGGTGATGGCGGGCTCGGGTTTTCTCTTGAAGTGCAGGGATTCAGGCAATTGTATAAGGGTATTTATGGCTTTGCCAATGGTTACTATCTTTTTAATCCAAAAGAATCAAATGGTACTTTTAAATCCGCCCCAAGTGACGGGTTGGAGGGATATAATGTATATGCCTGCCCGGATCAGTATTTTGCGCGTGCAGGGTTTATGGGCGCCATAGGAAAGGCAAAAAAACTGACCCTGTCATTGGCAGGAAGGTTAGAAGGGATACCGGCATATGACGCATTTGGTGGAAAGGTAGCTTATCGCCGCCCGGGCTATGTGGTAGCGATAGAGCCTGGTATTTCTTACCGTTCCGGACAGCATAGCCTGAGTTTATTTGTTCCATATAATTTTGTTAAAAACCGCATCCAGAGCGCTGCTGATATTGCCACCCAGATTTTACAAAATGCCGGAGAAACCGATCCTAAGAAAATGGTGCACGTTCAGGGGGACGCAGCTTTTGCTGATTATTCCATTAGCCTGGGATATGCTTACCGGATCGTAAAAAAAGATAAGGCTATCAGGCATTTTGATCCGAAATTGTAAAAGAGTATTTTTCTGGTAACGACCTGATGGATATGTCCCGGAAAGCTTATCTCTTTTTTATATGGAATTGCAGATACTGCTTTTCCTTGCTGCCTGTTGTAACTGTTCGTCTTTTCATAGAAATCATCTTTTGATAAGGGGGGACGGTGGTAACCAGCAGTATTTGAAATGATTCTTATTTACCACAACTATAACAAATGCGATATGGAAAGAATATTTAAGGCAATCGTAATTTTTATTTTTTTAATTGCCGGCAATCAGGTTGTATTTGCCCAAACAGATATGGACGCCATCATGATGGGGAAAAAGCGGTTTTGTGTTGGTCCAATGTACAGCTATAGTAGTTGGAAGAACTATTGGGAAGGGTCATTGAAAAGAGAAAACCTGAATCTTGGCACTGTTTCTACCCAGATGGCAGGCCTCATGGGAAACTACGGAATTTCCTCAAAGCTGAATGTTCTTTTTAGTGCACCTTATGTGACGACTAAGGCATCAGCGGGGACACTCCATGGTATGAAGGGCATACAGGACCTTAGCCTTTTTGTAAAATGGATGCCGGTTGAAAAGGAAATACTGGGTGGAGTTTTCTCCCTTTATGGAATAGGCGGAATATCCATTCCGCTAACCAATTATGTAGCGGATTTTCTTCCGTTGTCTATTGGCCTGCATAGTAAAACAGCGTTGGGAAGGTTAATGGCCGATTACCAGCGGGGTAGTTTTTTTGTTACCGGGTCTGCTACTTATGTAATCCGGGATAATATAAGCATAGACCGCAGTTCCTATTTCACAACCGAATCGCATTTAACCAATGAGGTGAAGATGCCGGATGGCGCCAATTTTAATTTCAGAACCGGTTTCAGAAATGAACGTCTGATTGCAGAAGCGGTAGTAAACAAATGGAAGACACTTGGTGGCTTTGACATTACCAGTAACAATATGCCTTTTCCAAGTAACAAAATGAATGCTACTACCATTGGCGCGAATTTCAAATATGTTATTCTTCCCGGAAAGCCTGAGATATCATTAGTAGCGGGTGGCAATACCACCGTGGCAGGGAGAAATATGGGCCAGTCAAATACCTTTTATGGTTCTGTATTTTATGTATTCGATTTTAACCGAAAAGCAAAATCACCTGATCAACCTGCTAAAACTAAATAATATGAAAAAGATACTTTTCCTTTCGGGTCTATTTACTGTGGCGATCATAATTGTATTTATCGGTTGTAGTAAAGACATTGTGGGCAGAACTGATAATGCACCTGCCCTCAGCCCTTCCAATATGGACCTGAATGCCGGAACATGGAAACCGGTTTTGCTTACCGGACCCTCTGAATTTGCTGTAGCTGCGCCGATAGCGACCACTACCCCGGAATATATTGCACAGATAAACGAGATAAAATCTTTCCAGGCAAATCTTTCCTGTGAAGAAAAAAGTATTGTAAAATACTGGAGTGCCGGAGCTATATTGCGTTGGAATGAAATTTTGAGAGAACTGGTGGCCAGACACAATCTGCCACCTTATCAAAATGATGATGGTGTGTATCCGTTTCCAAGTGCCAATAACCCCCTGGCCTATCCGCAGTTTCCGTTCGCCAATCCACCTTATGCCGCAAGAGCCTATGCTTATGTAAGTGCTGCGCAATATGACGCACTTGTAGCAGCCTGGTATTATAAAGTGCTGTATAACAGGGCCGCACCATATAAAGTGGACCCTACTGTCAATGTGCTGATCCCCCAATCTGACCTGCCGTCTTATCCCTCAGAGGATGGAGTGGTAGCGGGTACAGCGGTTGAAATGTTGAAATTGCTTTTTCCCGGTGACCAGGATTTTATTCAGCAAAAAGCGGAAGAACATAAAAGAGCGCGCATTGTATCAGGAGCCAATGTTCGCAGTGATATGGAAGCCGGGGAGGCTTTGGGCAGACTGGTGGCACAAAAATTTGTAACACGCGCCAGGGGAGACAGGGCAGGTGCTGCGGCAGGAAACCAGGCGTCGTGGACCAAACTGGAAACGGATTGTATAGCACGCGGTGAAACACCATGGTATAGTCTCGAGTCACCACGCCGTCCACCAATGCTACCCGTTTTTGGAAAAGTAAAAGCCTTTTTATTTGATTCACTAACTGCAATTTCCCTGCGTCCGGGCCCACCACCAACAGTAACCAGCAAGGAAATGAAAGATGAAACAGATGAGATTTACGAGATGATAAAAAACCCAACACGGGAAAGAACAAGGATCGTTCATTATTGGGCAGATGGAGTAGGCACCTATACTCCTGCCGGCCATTGGGATGCGATAGCGGCAGAAGATTTCATTGCTAAAAATTTTAGTGAGGTAAGATGGGCGCGAAATATGGCATTGGTAAACATGGCATTGATGGACGCAGGTATTGTTTGCTGGGATGCAAAATATTTTTATTATAACCCCCGTCCAACACAATTAAATCCGAATATTAAAACGCTTACGGGTATTCCGAATTTTCCTGCATATATATCCGGCCACTCCACTTTTAGCGGTGCTGCTGCAGCCATATTGGGGCATATTATCCCTGATAAGGCGACTCAATATGATGCGATGGCCACAGAAGCATCCATGTCAAGAATGTATGGGGGAATTCATTACAGGAGCGATTGCTCAAAAGGATTAGAGGTAGGAAAGAACGTGGGTAATTATGCGATTCAGAGAGCAGTTACTGATGGAGCTGAATAATTTTAATCGTTTGGTTTTGGTAACTATAAGGCGTTGTAATTCTTTACAATGCCATTTTTTGAATCATTGTCATTTTCAGAAGGAATATACGGAAAGTGGTAATGTGTTTGACAATGTGATACCTGGCATCGTATAGAAGGTGCTGAATAATTTTAATCGTTTGGTTTTGGTTAATACAAGGCGTTGTAATTCTTTACAATGCCATTTTTTACAATCATTATTATTTCAAAAAATAATGAATTGCGTTAAATATTCGCGATGTTTTAATCAGGGTTTCACCTTATTCACAATAATTTGGTTAAATCGTCATATTATATAAAGAGGGGGGTATGTAGAATACTATTTTTCTTCCCCTTACAAATGCAAAAAAATGAAAACTACTACTATATTTTTAATGCTGATTAATTGCTATATTAATTCTTTTAGCCAGCACCCCATCGCAGGGGAGGATTCCTTATCTAAAGACCGGATGCTGGACAGCGTTATCCTTTATTCTTACCTCAACCAGTATATCATTAAGCAACTTCCCCCGGAACAGGGCACCTACCTTTTCTCAGGTAAGAAGACAACTGTAATTAACCTGGCCCAGGTACCGGTTGATATAACGAATAAAACCGGCAGGCAGATTTTTGCAAAAGTGCCCGGGATATTTGTTTATGATATGGATGGTTCCGGCAACCAGGTAAATATTGCCGCAAGGGGGCTTGATCCGCATAGGGGCTGGGAATTCAACATCCGGAAAGATGGGGTCCTTACCAACTCAGATATGTATGGTTATCCTGCAAGCCATTACAGTATGCCATTTGAAAGTATTGAACGCATTGAACTGGTTAGGGGAACAGGTTCGTTGCAATATGGTGCGCAATTTGGGGGAATGCTGAATTATGTATCAAAACAGGGAGATACCAGCAGACCTTTGAGTTTTGAAAGTATCAATACGGCAGGTTCATATAACCTTATAAGCACCTACAATGCTATTGGAGGAAAGGCTGGCAAATTTAAATACTATGCTTACCTGCAAATAAAATCAAGGGGCGGCTATCGAAAAAATGAACATACCAATTCGGAAGCCGAAGGGGTCATAATAACCTATCAGCCTGGCCGCAATTTATCCGTTCGTGCGGAATGGTCACGCTCCAAATATCTTTACAGGCTGCCGGGAGCCTTAACCGATAGCATGTTTTATGAAGATCCATTCCAGGCTACCCGTTCCCGGAATTATTTCAGTCCTGACATACACGTTCCTTCAATAACCGTAAACTGGCGGATAGCTTTCAAAACCAACCTTCAATTCACTTCTTCCGCGGTATTGGGAAGCAGGAACAGCGTGCTGTTTGACAAAGCTACCAATATTAAAGACACTATCAATGCGGCTACGCTTCAATACAATAACAGGCAGGTGGATATTGACCGTTTTAACAGCTATACGAGCGAATTGCGTCTAATGCAACAATACGTGTTGGGTAAACAAATCAGTACACTGGTTGCCGGTATTCAATACATGAACAATGACCTGCATCGGGCACAACTTGGTAAAGGAACAACCGGTAGTGATTATGATCTTAGTTTAACGGACCCGGGATGGGGCAGGGATGTACATCTGAAAACAACCAATATTGCATTGTTTGCAGAAAACAAACTACAGTTGCTGCGCGATCTATCTGTAAATTTTGGCGCCAGGATAGAAACGGGCCAAACGGACATGAGCGGAAAAATTACTTATTACCCGCAAAACGAACTCCCTGTGCGTATTAAACACAGGTTTCCTTTATTGGGTGCAAATATTTCTTACAAATTTACGGGGAATACAGAGTTTTATGGAGGTTGGGCACAGAGTTATCATCCTATGCTGTTTAAAGACCTTATTCCCGCTTCCCTGTATGAAAAAGTGGATCCGGATATAAAGGATGCCAAAGGCTATAATGCAGAGGTTGGATCCAGGGGGAACTGGAAATTTTTAAGGTGGGATATCAATGGATTCCTCCTCAGTTATACCAATCGGTTTGGAACGCTTGCTGAAACGGATAATACCGGTGCCTTTTATACCTACAGGACCAATATAGGTAACTCATTGACAAAGGGTGCGGAAATATTTGTGCAAGCGGATTGGTTGTTTGGATCCAGTGTCAATTTGTCAATTTTTACTTCCACAGCATTTATGCATGCCCGTTATACCAACGCGGTTGTAAAGTCGGGCAATTCAAATTTGAATATCAGGGGTAATAAAGTAGAAAGTGCGCCTGATCTTATAACCCGCAACGGAGTAACCATGCGTTACCGGAAGTTAAGCTATTCCATTTTATATAGCTACACCAGTGAAACTTATGCCGATGCATTGAATACGGTGCAGCCCCTTAAAACAACCGGCGCAGTTGGTATTGTGCCCTCATATGGAATACTTGATATGAACGCCAGTTTCAGATTTTCCAAATCCCTGGAGTTAAGATTGAATATCAGTAATATAGCCAACAAGCAATACTTTACCAAAAGGCCCATGTTTTACCCTGGCCCTGGCGTATGGCCTTCGGACGGTAGAAATGGAAGTGTATCGGTTGTCGCAAACTTTTAATGAACAGACATAATGGTTCATAGTTGATAGTTGATGGTTCATCGTAGCAACCATTAATTATGGACTATCAAACCTTCATCAACTATCAATTATCAAACATCAACCATGCCATACATTCCCCTTGAAGAACATTTGCCCGGCATCACCGGCCTGTTGGAATACAGGAAAGATACTGCCGCGCCTATTCGTGACCTTACCCAGATATTACTACGCGGGCCTTCTACATTAACGGAAGGCGAGCGGGAATTGATTGCCACCATTGTTTCTTATCGCAATGAATGTACTTTCTGCACAACAGCTCATACAGCCGCAGCAGATATTTTACTGGGAGAAGAAAATACTTCTGCAAAAGTAAAACAGGATATTAATACTGCTCCTGTAAGTGATAAAATGAAAGCATTATTGAACATTGCCACGCAGGTGCAGCAGGGGGGTAAAAATGTAACAGGCGAATCAATTCAAAAAGCAAAAGACAACGGTGCGACAGACCTGGAAATACATGATACAGTTTTAATTGCAGCGTTATTTTGTTTATACAATCGTTACGTGGACGGCCTTTCAACCGTTACACCTACCGACCCGGCATTTTACCGGGGCTTAGGGGAGCGGTTAAAAAATAACGGGTACAACCGATTGCAACAAGGGTATGATCATCTAAAAAAAACAGTGAATGATAATTGATCAACAGGAAAGAATAACTGCCTATCACTGGCTGCTATTTTCGATTTGTTTTTTAGGAACCGTCTTTGCGGGTACCATATCCACCCTGATGTCTGTTTATTTACCGGTAGCTGTAAAAGATCTGCTGGGGGATAAGGGACCGGATGAGATAAATAACATCAGCGCCTATATCAATGCCATTTTTATTTTTGGAGGTGCTTTCGGTGGATTTATATCCGGCATCATTAGCGATAAAGCCGGTAGAAAGGCTGGCGTGATCCTTTCCATTGGCTGCTATGGATTATTTACAATAATTACGGGATATATGCCCACCTGGTGGGGAGTAGTTATTTGCCGCTTTTTCAGTGGTTTTGGGTTAGGAGGTGTATTGGTTGCCACTACTACATTGATGATGGAAGAATGGCCTGAAAAGACAAGGGCGATCTTTATAGGTATCTTATCTATCTCCATACCCGTAGGTATTTTTTCAGCGGGTGTAATTGATTATTTCGTTTCATCCTGGCGCCAGGGATTTTTGGTGGGTTTTATACCATTAAGCATTGCTATTCTTTCTGTCTGGCTATTGAGGGAATCAAAAAAATGGAAATATGACCGTGAAGCAGTTGTTCATCATATAAGGAAGAATGAGAACATTTTTGCCGCCGATCATCGCACTGATTTAATAACGGGTTCCGTGATTTTTGGCACCATGCTGATCGGCATGTGGGCCATCTTTTCCTGGATACCCACCTGGATTCAAAGTTTAATAGGCAGCGGGGACGCGCAAAGGGAACGTGGCCTCAGCATGATGATGCTGGGGATGGGCGGATTGACGGGGGGATTTTTATCAGGGTTTCTTACAAATGCTATGGGCCCCCGGCGGTCAATGCTGCTTTGCTTTTCCGTGTGTACTGTCATATCGTTTGTTATGTTTAAAACCAATACTTCTTTTTCCGTAGCCATTTATGCGGAGATTGCTGTGCTGGCTTTGTTCTTTGGCGCCAGCCAGGGCGTATTATCTGTTTACATACCAGGTTTATTCCCGGTTAATATACGGGGTACTGCAACAGGCTTTTGTTTCAATACGGGCAGGTTATTTACGGCAACGGCTGTATTATTTGTGGGAGTGCTGGTAACCGAATTGGGTGGCTATGGCAATTCGCTTTTTATCTTTTCTTTAGTATTTGTAGTGGGATTACTAGTAACTTTTTTTTCAGGATCCCAACCCGTGGGGGGGAGTAATGCGACGGTAAGCCTAGGCAAAGAATAGTTCATAATTAAAAATTAAGAATTAAGAATTTTTTATGGTTGCAGAGAACTATATAGTTGGTAGCTAATTTAAATTCGGAATAAGGTACCTAAAGTTGTAATGTTTCTTAGAAGGAAGATAATAAACTAGATACCAGATTTTCTAAATGGATAATGAGAATAGAGTTGTTGAAAAATCTTGTAAGTTTGAATTAAGAACAGTAAAGCTGAAAGGAATTATTAATTCAATTTATGATCTTGCACAGGTCTTATTACGCGGCCTTTGGCTTTAAAATTTTCGAGGCATTTAAATCAAAGTCAGGTAATTTGTTGAAATGATAATAAATACGGAAAAATTGCAAATGTATTTTACAACCAATAACAGATAAGGGTTTCATAATTTTAAAAGTTACCAAAGTATTGTTTTAAGAGAATGTTTGAATTTCAATTACTATGCATTTTTTACCCCTTTAGGGGATAAGGGCTAAAAGTTTTTTTATGAAAATCAGCACTGAACCAACTGGAAGTATTCCAGGGCAACCTGAATTAATTGAGGGCATGAAAGCACAGGCTGCGGGCCGGCTTAGTAAACAGGATCCTGATCAATTATTTGAATCAGTGATTACCGATACTATTAAACGTTTTGGAGCAACCGGCTCTCCTGTAATTACAGACGGGGAGCAAACCAATCCCGGTTTTGCAATCTATCCTATCAGTGATATGAAGCAATCTGATCCCAATGGCTTAGTGATTCACTTCACCCCCTTCGATGATGACACTTATGCGAGCGATATCACATTTGCAAAAATAAAAGCCCGCATAGAAGATACTCTTTTGGCAGAGGCAATAATGAACAATACAAATGGCTCTTCAAAATAAATAATAATTTATGCCGCATATCGATTTTAAGAATGATTTTCCGGGTATAAGAAGTGCGATGGCTTACAGGCCTGAGACTGCTGCTCCGTTAAGTGAATTGGCGGAAATTCTACTAAGAGATACGGTGGGATTAATGCCGGCGGAAAGAGAGTTGATCGGCATGTATGTATCTTATTTGAATGATTGCTTTTATTGTAATCATTCACATGGAGAGATTGCCTGCATTTATTTAGCGGGTGACAGGCAACTGGTTGAACAGGTAAGAAGGGATTATACTATTGCGGCAATCTCTGATAAATTAAAAGCATTGCTGGCAATTGCTGCAAAAGTTCAGGAGGGTGGGAAATCAGTTACTGTTGAGGATGTTGAAAAGGCAAAAAATGAAGGTGCTACCGATCGGGATATCCACGACACTGTTTTAATTGCGGCCGCCTTCTGTATGTTTAACCGCTATGTAGATGGGCTGGCTACAAACACACCTACCGATATGGCATCTTATCCGGTTAGGGCTAGACAGGTAGTGGAAAATGGATATGGAAGCCATATCTACACAATGAAACAACCATAGGTCAATATAGGATTTTCAAAAAAGAGTGGTCGGTGGGGAAGAACAAACAGGGAAGTTTAAAGGGAATCGGGGATTCTATTTTTTAAAAACGGTTTTAAAAAAGTTAATAATAATCATTCCTAAAACTAAAACAAAAAAAATGAGAAAGCTGCTGAATTGTATGGCAGGGTTGCTATGTATTTTACTATCGCCCGCCTTATCGACTGCACAAAACAAAACCATTTCCGGCAGGGTAACGGATCTAAAGCTTGCTCCTTTGCCCGGAGCCAGTATTATTATTTCAAAAACCAATACCGGGACTATGGCAGATGCTGAAGGAAAATTCACCTTATCAGCTCCCGGAAATGCCAGGATCGTAATCAGTTTATCCGGGTACAAAACACAATCTATTAAAGTAGAATCGATTCAAAACGGCATCCAGGTGACAATGGAAGAAGATTTTGCCAAATTGGATGAGGTAGTAGTAACAGGTCTGGCTACCAATGTTAAAAGAAGGAATCTTGCCAATGCTGTTGGGACCATTTCCAATAAAGAATTAAATGGTGTTGCCCCTGCACAGACTTTTGATGCGGCATTGAATGGAAAAGTAACCGGTGCATATATCAACTCCAACAGTGGTGCGCCTGGTGGCGGGCTATCCGTAAAGTTACGGGGCGTTACATCCATATTTGGAAATACTCAGCCGCTGTATGTGGTAGATGGCGTGTACATGGATAACACCGCTACCTCGGCAGGTTTAAATGCGATTACATCAGCCGCTGCGGGTGGCAATGCTTCTACACAGGATAATCCTTCCAGTCGCATTGCGGACATCCGTGCAGAAGACATTGAGAATATTGAAATTTTAAAGGGGGCTTCTGCAGCGGCCATTTATGGTTCGAGGGCCGCTGCCGGGGTAATTATTATCACTACCAAACGGGGAAAACAGGGGAAAACAAAAATCAGTTTTTCACAGGACATTGGTTTTATTAAAGTACGTAAACTGCTTGGCGTACGCCAGTTTACGGCAGAGACTGCCGGAACTTTATCCGGTAATCCCGCCACCAGTGCAGCTTTAAAGCAGCAATTTCTTGCAGCCCAGTCGGCAGGAAAGCTTTATGATTATGAGAAGGAAGTATATGGAAACACCGGATTTGCACGCAACAGCGTATTGAGTATGACCGGTGGAAATGAAAAGACAAGCTTTTATTTTTCTACAGCACAAAAACAGGAGGATGGGATTGTGAATGGTACAGGTTACCGAAACACAAGTCTTCGCTTGAATGTAGATCATAAAATAACTGACGATATTAAGATCGGGATAAGCACCAATTATGTAAACTCCTCGGCAGACAGGGGATTGACAGGAAATGATAATAACGGTGTAACCTACAGTATATCTCTTTCATCAACGCCTAATTTTGCTGAGCTTCATCCTGATAAATTCGGGGCTTACCCGGCCAATCCTTTTGGCGCATCCAATGTATTGCAAACCATTGCTTTGATGCGTAATAATGAAAGTGTCAACCGTTTTGCTACAGGTTTTAATGTGGATGCGATCCTCTTAAAAGGAGGAAAATCAACCACAAAATTCATTGGAAGAGGAGGCATTGATTTTTATGACCTGATAACTTCGGCACTGTTCCCCAGGGAACTCCAGTTCCAGGCGGTCAATAAGGGTACTTCTATCCAGGGACCCACAAAAAGCCTGAATACAAATTTTATTTTGTCATTGGTGAATACATTTAACCCTTCAGAAAAACTTGGTTTTACTACGTCTGCAGGCATTACCCAGGAAAAAGGGGATTTCAATAATTTGCTTAACGTGGCAACCCAGGTAGCACCAGCCCAGTCAAATGTGGACCAGGCGGGAGCTTTAAGTGCACAACAATTCAGGAATAAATTTCAGAATGACGGAATATTCATCCAGGAAGAAGCAAGTTTAAATGAAGCTGTTAATTTAACGGCCGGTGTAAGGTTTGACAGGTCCACCAATAATGGGGACGCCTCCAAATTCAATATTTATCCTAAGGGCGG
>JBDTWP010000031.1:0-30680 GCA_040006615.1 Ferruginibacter sp. | reverse complement strand
AAGTTACCGGTCGAAGCTGAATGCGGCAAGGATGAAAGTTTCGTTGCGCCGGGTGAATTATTGGAAGCGTTCCGGAATTACCCGGGAATTGTTACCAATACGTATAAACTGACAGAGGCTTGTAATATTGAGATGGAGTTTCACACCGATAAGAATAAGAAGATCTTTAGCGGCTCACCGGCAGACGACAAGTCATTGCTGGCTAAGCTGGCAAAAGATGGCCACGCATTCCGCTATGGAAATAACAAGCCAGCGCGGATAAGAGTGGAAAAAGAATTGGCCATCATTGATCAGCTTGGTTTCAATGCTTATTTTTTAATCACCTGGGATCTCATCCGCTATGCACAATCAAGGGGTTTTTATCATGTGGGACGCGGCAGCGGGGCGAATTCTATCGTTGCTTTTTGCCTGCAGATAACAGATGTGGATCCTATTGAACTTGATCTTTATTTCGAGCGTTTCTTAAATCCATACCGTACTTCCCCCCCGGATTTTGATATCGATTTTTCCTGGCTTGACAGGGATGAAGTGATCGATTATGTTTTCAAACGCTATGGAAAAAAGCAGGTAGCCCTGCTCGGTATGTATTCCACTTTCCAGTACAGGGCGGTAGTGAGGGAATTGGGTAAAGTATTCGGACTACCCAAAGCGGAGCTGGACCATTTAGCCGCCGGCGGCAGCGCTGACGATAAAATTCATCAGATGATTTTGCAGTATGGTAAACTGATTGAAAATTTCCCGAATCATCTATCCATTCATCCCGGTGGAATGCTGATCTCAGAGGAACCGGTTACAAATTATGCAACGCTCTTTATGCCTCCGAAAGGTTTTCCTACAGTTCAGTTAGACATGTTTGCGGCGGAAAATATTGGTTTGTACAAATTGGATGTATTGAGCCAGCGGGGGCTTGGTCATATAAAGGAAAGCCTGCGACTGATAAAACAAAATCAGCAGGTAGATGTCAATATTCATGAGATAGAAAAATTCAAAAAAGACAAGCTGGTCAGTGAACAGATCAGGAATGTGAATACCATCGGTTGCTTTTATATTGAGTCTCCCGCAATGCGTCAATTGCTCAAAAAACTGGAATGCGATAATTATATAACCCTTGTTGCAGCCAGTTCAATCATACGCCCCGGTGTGGCCAGCAGTGGTATGATGAAGGCCTATATCGAAAGATACCATGATCATGCAAATATTGATTATATCCATCCCGTCATGAAGGAACTGCTGGCAGAAACCTTTGGCGTTATGGTGTTCCAGGAAGATGTAATAAAAGTCGCTCATCACTTTGCCGGCTTGGATATGGGAGAAGCCGATATCCTGCGCCGGGCCATGAGTGGCAAGTACCGGGGCAACCAGGAAATGCTGAGAATCAGGGAAAAATTCTCTGCGAACTGTAAGGAAAGGGGTTACCCCGATGCCATTACCGCCGAAGTATGGCGGCAGATCGAAAGTTTTGGAGGCTATAGTTTTTCCAAGGCGCATTCCGCCTCATTTGCCGTGGAGAGTTACCAGAGCCTTTTTTTAAAGACTTATTACCCAAAAGAATTCATGGTAGCCGTTATCAATAATTTTGGCGGTTTTTACAACAGGGAATTATATTTTTTAGAATTACGAAAGACCGGGGCTGCCATTCATCTGCCCTGCGTAAATGAAAGCGGTTACTATACTAATATAAAAGGCAATGATGTATATACGGGTTTTATTCATATCAAATCATTGCAACAGGAAATGGCGGAGAAGATATTGGAAAAGCGAAACCAGTCCGGCGCTTATCTGCACCTGCACGACTTTATCGAACGCACTGATATTACCAAAGAGCAATTGAATATCCTGGTGAGTATTGGTGCATTCCGGTTTACCGGCAAATCAAAAAAGCAGCTCCTGTGGGAAGCCAATTTTTTGCAGAAAAAGAATAAAACACATATACCCTCCGCCCGGTCATTGTTCAAGGAAAAGGCGGTGAATTTTGCACTGCCCGTATTGACAGATAACCGCATTGATGATTTGTATGATGAAATGGAACTGCTGGATTTTCCGCTCTGCAATCCGTTTGAAATGGTGGATGATGATCCGCATAAATATCTGTTTTCAAAAGACCTTGCGCGTAATTTGGGAGCGTCGGTAAAGGTACTCGTCTATTTTATAGATTATAAAGTGGTGCCAACTGTCCGGAATGAAGCCATGTCGTTTGGTACCTTCCTTGATGTCAATTTAGATTGGGTGGATACTGTTCACTTCCCTGATTCCCTGAGGCAATACCCCCTGAAGGGAAGGGGGTTTTATCTTATAACGGGTAAGGTTGTACGTGATTTTGGCGTGTATAGCCTGGAAGTAAGTAAAATGATAAAGGTTGGGTATAAAGAAAGAAAATATGCGAATTTGTAGCCGCTCGCCCCCGTAAGCGCCATGTATTTTCTGAAAAGGAGTGGTTAGAACATACAGGGGGAAGCGTTTGATCAATTCAAACAATTTTGGCAGGGTATGATAGAAAATAATTCGTGTAATTAGTGAATAAAATTCGTGTAATTAAATGAATAAAATCCGTGTAATTAATGAATATAATTCGTGTTATTAAATAAATGTTATTATCAGCTGAACGACATATCGCCCATTTAGACCTGGATTCATTTTTTGTTTCGGTTGAATGCCTGCTCAATCCGCGGCTTACCGGCAAACCCGTGTTGATTGGTGGTGGCGGCGACCGGGGAGTAGTGGCGTCCTGCAGCTATGAAGCAAGAAAATTTGGGATCCATAGTGCGATGCCAATGAAAGTGGCGCGTCGCTTATGTACCCATGCCATTATCCTGCGGGGCGATATGGAACAGTACAGTAAGTATTCCCGCCTGGTAACAGAGATAATAAAGGATACTGTTCCGCTTTTTGAAAAATCCTCCATCGACGAATTTTATGTGGATATGACCGGCATGGATAAGTTTTTTGGCTGCAGCAGATTCACGGGTGAATTAAAAAGAAAGGTGATCAAAGAAAGCGGTCTCCCGGTTTCTTATGGCCTGTCGGGCAATAAACTGATAAGCAAGGTCGCTACCAATGAAGTAAAACCAAACGGGCAGATAGAAATTCCATTTGGTGAGGAAAAATCTTTCCTCGCACCCCTGAGTATCGTAAAGATACCCGGCATTGGCAAACAAACAGCCTGCCTGCTTTTAAAGATGGGCGTTGAAACCGTGAAGGTGTTGAGCGAAATACCCGTAGAAATGCTGCAGAATCTTCTAGGAAAAAATGGTACCGAACTCTGGCGAAGGGCTAACGGGATAGATGAAACGCCGGTGGTTCCTTTCCAGGAACAAAAATCAATTTCAACAGAAAATACTTTTGAAACAGACACCATTGATATGCGTTTTTTGACCAGTGTAATGGTCCGGATGACAGAGCATATTGCCTTTGAATTAAGAAAACAAAATAAGCTCACCGGCTGTGTTACCGTGAAGCTCCGGTATTCAAATTTCGAAACATTTACAAAGCAACTGACGATCCCGTATACCAATGCGGATCATGTGTTATTAAAAGCAGCCAAAGAATTATTTGACAGGCTATACGAACGGCGCATGTTGATCCGAATGATCGGCATCCGGTTTACAAATTTAATTCCTGGTAACTACCAGATAAGGTTGTTTGAAGACACGCAGGAAATGATCAGGCTCTACCAGGCGATCGATAGTGTGAAAAAGCAGTTTGGAGAGAAATTTTTAGTAAAGGCCGCAGGGGTGATGGCGTATTGAGATATTGGGAAATCTGCATTTCAATATCCCAATATCTGCATTTCAATATCCTGGTATCCGAAAGCGGCTGTAGGGTCAAATGCCTCCCTGAAATCTTTAACAATCGTATAGGCTGCCATCTCCTGTGCAGGGAATTGAAAACGCCCGATCTCAGAAATCCGGGTTTCATCCAGCTCTCCAAATAGCCAATCCCAGGCAAGATCTTCTGTTAATATTGTTGGCATTCTTTTCCGTGTATTATGGATTTGTTCCATTAGGTTATTGGCAGCGGTGGTAACAATGGCACAGGTTTCCACATATTCCCCGGTAGCCTCATCCTTCCAGGGCGTATAAATGCCGGCGAGGAAGAAATATTCCCTGTCCTTTACCAGTATCCGGTAAGGGTATTTAACTGCGGTCTTTAATGGTTTTCCCGTTTTTTTTCCAATGGGAAAAACATGCCTCCATTCGTAAAACCCGGTGGAAAGCACCAGGCACCTTCTGTACAAAGCAGCCTCCCTGAACATCTTTCTTTCAAAAAGCATTTCTTCAGACGTCGCATTCAGGGTGAGTATCGGCTCCTGCCACTGCCCGTTTTCTTTTTTATAACCCTGCCGGAACCTGGCTGCCTGCTCCCTGGTCTTTATATAAGGCGGAAGGAACCCCCATTCCATTTCTACTACATCAAAATCCTGCTTTCCTTCAACCCGCTTTAAAACGGGTATCGGCTGGTAATCAAATCCAATTAGAAGGGGCTTACTTAAAAAATCGTATTGCGCAATTGCTTTCTCAATGGCTTTCAGCCTGATAAATTCACTATGGGTAACCTTTACTCCGTTGTAATAACACATAACTATTTCATTTTGGATCGAAAATGTTTTTCAATCAGGGGACCTATTTTTTCAGCCTGTTGTTGCCTGCCTTCCGGTACCGATGTCCAGAATTTAACATGGTTACTGTCGGAAGCCCTGCAAAGTACTAACGCCGGAGTGAAGCCGGGGACGCTAACCCTGAATAAGACCTGTCCCGGCAAATTAATCATTTCAACTTTTAAGCAGTTCTCTTCATAATCGATTTCAAATATTTCATTTTGATTTTCCATCAGGCAATTTTCAATTGATCAGGGGCCGGACTTGCAGGGAAGCTGTTTAAAAATGAAATATTCATTTCCCATCCCGCGAATATGCGTTGATGCAAGTTGGTTTCAGGTTAATTCATTCATATCAATCACCACCGTTTTCGCTCCCCGTTCCTTCGCTTCTTTCACCATGTGCTCCGTTCCTCCTGCTCCATCTCCTCCCTTGCCATCCCACAACGCAATCAACGACATATTGATCCCTCCATTAACGAGTGAACTGTTCAACAGCCATAAATTATTGCGCTCCCGGAAGTACATTAAATACGGGGCTGTCTTTCCTGTTGGTTTGTATGGTCTGTTCAAGTGCTTTCACCAAACTGGTCAAAGAGTCAGCGGGCTTATCCTTATCATAAGAAACATATTTATACCCCAGGATATTAAAGGGTGTTTCATCAAATCCGGCACATTTGATCAGGATCGTTTTTCTGTCACGTAAAGCATGGCGTATTCCCAACTCGTAGAATACATTTGCGTTGTGTATAGAAACATCTGCTATTACAATGTCTGCAAACAATAGCTGCGAGAACATATCTTACCGTATATCCCCGGCCTCAAAAATCTTTGCCGTGGTTCCTCCCCGTAAATTCAACAGAGTCAATGCCGGATCAATCATTGTCGTATTCACTTTTTCGAAGTCGAAGTCTACTTGTGCCCTTCTGTTTTCTTCAGTCTTCCTGAGAACCTTTTTTATTCCAAAGGGCCTGACAATAAAAACATCCACCTGTTTCATAAATCAAATGATTTCAAAAATCAAACAAAGGATCCGAAATGGGATAGGTTTACCTGCTGTGCTCCTGCTGCACTTCCAACAGTTTCCAGGTCTTTAATATATTTCACGGAATCCATTTGCCTCACATGGTCTGAATCGATATGGCCTAATCCTAATTCTTTCAACCCCTCCGGGCTTAGATCTGCATTGTAACGAGCATAGATGAAATGACGTTTCGTATCCTGTGACATCGGTAAAATATTTCCGTCCTGATCCATTGGTATCATAAATTTCAGTTCACGGTCAATTGGGGCGCCGAAAGTGCAGCGTCCAACTGTACGGCAATTTATATCCTGGTCAACCTGCATTGCATAAAGCAGGTTATTGGGTAAATTCTTTGCGGTATCCAGGAGGTCGCTATATTCTCCACCGGTAGGTGCCGCACCGGTACCTACCGAAACGATGAGCAATTTGTCTTCCCCGGTTTCCCAGTTTAAATTATATGCAGGTTGCGTTGCCATCCTGTACATCAGGAATGAAGGATTATTATAAGGGGTTACCCCACCGTCTACAAAAACAAAGGTTTTTTCCGGATCCTTAGGATCCCATTGTAATGTTTCCGGCGGGAAAAAAACGGGTGCGGCCGTACTTGCTCTTACTAATTGAAACAGTTTAATTCTTGCATTGCAGTCAGGGCGGCTTTCATCATTGTATTTTGCCATCGGGTTATTACTTATGGGCCATGGAGAATCTGTTGTTCTGTTCATGGTAACCACTAATAATAAGCAACGGTATTTCCCCTTATTAACAATCAGGTCAGTATCTTCTCCAAAAGTTTCTTTAAGCATATTAAGCAAGGGACCAGACTCATATAAGGCTTTCCACCTTTTTAAGATAAAATTCTTATCAAACATATCCTTGCCCTTCTTTATATAAAAATCAAGTAGTTGCTGAACCGACATGCCAATAGTTAATCCTGCAGCAATGATTGCGCCTGTGCTGGTGCCTCCGATATAATCAAAATAATCGCCTAATCTGAATTCATCCCCTTTGTTCAGTTTATCCTTCAACTGTTTTTCCATTTCGGCGAGTATTCCTAATGTTATAACTCCCCGTATCCCCCCACCATCCAATGCAAGTATTTTGCGGGGTTGTTTTGTTTCGTAGCGATTGGCAAGTGGTCCCCATGTTGACATAATTTTAAATTTAAAGGTGAAATAATTAGTTCTTTCTTTACTGATCTGCCCGGCAGCATCAGCTTATATTGATTTTGTTGCGCATTCAGACCAACAGGAATTTGGTAAGCCTTATGAGCCGTAAATCCCGGTATCTCAATATCCAAATATCACAATAACCCGGCTTAGCGTTTCACCATTTGGGTTATACTTACTGTACTAATATAATACTTTATTTAATAATACAAATGAAATTTCATGTTGTGGTGAGGGAGCGTCCACGGAAGGCTGCCTTTTATCGGAGGGAACCAGCCTTTGTTGGCGGGTAATCGAAAAGAGCCCGTTTTTTCTTTAATTTTCCTGTTCATTATAGTTTATTTATAATTATTGTTGATATTTATCCTATCAAACATGAGCCCTCAGGAAATGTTGAATACGGTTATATACAATAGTAAAGACAAAATGCATGTTTTCAGACAAATGGCCCGATTCACAGCCAGGCAAATTGAAGAAGGACTTTTTAATAAAAAGACAGACGGCTACCCTCCCAACTCAGCGTAAAGGAAAAAACAATTAAAACAATGAACCATGAAAATAAATTTTCTTAAAGCAAGATGTCTTTCGGTAACTGTATTGATATTGATGACCTTACCTGTTTTCGCGCAGCGTAATTTCGATAAAAAAGAGTGGAAGTCGTTATTCAATGGCAGGGATATAAATGACTGGGTGGCAAAAATTAATCATCATGATGCGGGTGAAAATTATGGAAATACCTTCCGGGTGGAAGACAGTATTATAAAAGTGCGGTACGACCGGTATGGTGTATTTAATGAGCAGTTCGGGCACCTTTATTATAAACAGCCATTTTCATATTATCATCTTGTATTTGAATACCGGATTACCGGGGAATGGCGAAAAGACGCCCCGGAATATACGCTGAAAAATAGTGGCGTCATGTTTCATTCACAGGACCCTAAAACAATGCCCCGTGATCAGAACTGGCCCATTTCCATCGAGTTCCAGTTGCTGGCGGGTCTGGGTGATGGAAGGGCGAGGCCTACTGGAAATATGTGTTCACCGGGAACAGATGTGGTGTTCGAGGGCAAAATAGATTCCCGGCATTGCATTCCTTCCAGTTCCAAAACATACGATGCAGATCAATGGGTAAAGGGTGAAATTATTGTACTGGGCGATTCGCTGATAACACATATCATAAATGGGGATACAGTGCTTCGGTATTCCAAACCACAGATTGGCGGCGGAGTAGTGGCTAATTACGACCCGGCAATAAAACAGGATGGTAAACTACTGAAAGAAGGATTTATTGCTTTACAAAGTGAAGGGCAACCAGTTGATTTCCGGAATATATGGATCCTCAACCTGGAAGGATGTATGGATCGGAAATCAAAAAAATACAGATCTTATTATATTAAGGAAAATGAGGCAGCATGCCGATAGGAAGGGCCGTTAGATTCGGGCAGGTAAAGGATCAGGCATCTGAAAAGCGGGGCTCCTGTTTATTATGATTCCCCGGCGCATGGATATGCCCGTATATTATTTGCAAATATCCGGAGTAGTGGACACGGGTAGGGACATCATGTTTATTCCTTCTATAGGACAGAACTATACCTGGAAGCTGGTATTACTATATCATTACCACTACATTCCCACATTAATCCACATTATTGTGGTTAGATTTGGTAATAATATATGGTTGATAGGGGATTAATAAATAGCAGTCTGATGGCTGAACAGGTGCAGCTATTTACGTATGTGGCGTTTATATTGATTTGAATTTAAATCCATTTCGCTATCAGATCAGCCAGGGGTTCAAAAGGACCCTGTATACCTGCGTAAAAGGATTGCACCCTGGCCGGCAGGTTTTAATTTGCTCCCGGTAAAATCACTCATGAAATACATATTTTTTATTAGTAAAAGCCAATAAAAAAATAATTGTCAATTTTACAAATAATATTATATTTGCAGAAACATTGCCCTGCTAATTATGAATGATCAATTTGTAATAGGAGTCGACTACGGTACCGACTCGGTACGCTCCATCATTGTAAATGCCGCTAACGGAAATGAGATCGCTGCTGCCGTTTTTTATTATCCCCGATGGAAAGAAGGTTTGTATTGCGATGCGGCTTTAAACCAGTTTCGTCAACATCCCCTGGATTACGTGGAAGGCCTGGAGCAGACCATTAAGAGCTGTTTGCAGCAGGCCGGGCCGGCGGTAACCGCGAATATCAAAGCCATCTCAGTAGACACGACGGGTTCCTCGCCGGTGGCGGTAGATGAAACAGGAACCCCGCTGGCAATGTTGCCTTCTTTTGAAATGAATCCCAATGCGATGTTCGTTTTATGGAAGGACCATACCGCAACAAAAGAAGCGGCGGAAATAAATGTTCACGCTTTGCAATTTGAAACCAATTATTTGCAATTTGTGGGTGGTATCTATTCCTCGGAGTGGTTTTGGGCAAAGCTGCTTCGTATTTTGCGGTCAGACAGCCAGGTAAGGAATGCGGTTTATTCATGGGTTGAGCATTGCGACTGGATTCCATTCCTTCTTTCGGGAGGTACCGATGTAAAACAAATGAAACGTGGTGTGTGCAGTGCAGGCCACAAGGCTTTGTGGAGTGCTTCATTCGACGGGTTACCCCCGGATGATTTTTTTGCCTCGCTTGATCCCCTGCTGAAAGGGTTTACTGAAAAGCTATTTAAAGAAACATACACAGCCGATCAGCCGGTCGGTAATCTTTCGGATGAATGGGCCCGCCGGCTAGGGCTGTCAGCAGATGTAGTAATTGGCGTGGGGGCATTTGATGCACATATGGGGGCTGTGGGTGGTCAGATAGAAGCCTATCATTTAAGTAAGGTAATGGGCACTTCCACCTGTGATATGCTGGTGGCGCCGATGAACGAAGTGGAAGGCAAATTAGTGAAAGGTATTTGCGGCCAGGTGCCTGGATCGGTGATACCGGGTATGATGGGCATGGAAGCCGGACAGTCCGCATTTGGTGATGCATATGCATGGTTTAAAAGTATACTGGCATGGCCGCTGCAAAAGATCTTGCCGTCATCTGCGATAATAGATGCAGTGACCGCAGCCAGGCTGACCGAGGAAACCACCAATAATATTATTTTTGAATTAAGTAAACAGGCAGCCCTTATACTACCTGGCGAAAATAATGAACTGGCGCTGGATTGGTTCAATGGCAGGCGTACACCGGATGCGAATCAATTATTGAAAGGGGCGATTTCGGGCTTAAGCCTTGGAACGGATGCGCCGAAGATATTTCGTGCAATTGCAGAAGCAACATGTTTTGGAGCAAAGGCGATTGTAGACAGGTTTAATGAGCAGGGGGTTCCTGTAAAGGGATTGATCGGTATTGGCGGGGTTGCAAAGAAATCACCGTTTATTATGCAGATGATGGCCGATGTGATGGATATGCCAATCCGCATTCATAAATCGGAGCAAACCTGCGCATTGGGGGCAGCAATGTTCGCCGCAACGGCGGCAGGTATTTATGATAAAGTGGAAGACGCAATGATTGCCATGGGACAAGGTTTTGATGCTGAGTATTTCCCTAACCAGGAACGTGTTGGGATTTACAAAAAACGCTATGCCCGTTACCAGCAGTTGGGGGAGTTTATAGAAAGCGGAGTGAATGGGGAATAGGCAATAGGCAATAGGCAATTGGCAATGGGCGATGGGTAATGGGTAATGGGTAATGGGCAATGGGCAATGGGCAATAGGCAATAGGCAATAGGCAATTAACAATAAAATATCAACTTTCATGAGTAAATACCAGGATATACGGCAGGCGGCATATGATGCCAATATGCAATTACCGAAATTGGGGCTGGTATTGTTCACATTTGGAAACGTGAGTGCGGCAGACAGGTCTGCCGGCTTATTTGCCATTAAACCCAGCGGCGTTCCTTACGAAGATCTGTCACCAGATAAAATGGTGATTGTTGATTTTGACGGAAAGACCGTTGAAGGCGATCTCCGGCCTTCTTCTGATACACTTACCCATGCCGTATTGTACAAGCATTGGGAAAAAACAGGAGGCATTGTGCATACACACTCTACTTACGCAACCGCATGGGCGCAGAGCCATCGTTCCATACCTATTTACGGGACCACACATGCCGATCACAACACGGTTGATATTCCCTGTGCACCACCCATGAGTGATGAAATGATCCGCGGTAATTATGAATACGAGACAGGTTTCCAGATAATGAATGCGTTGAAAGAAAGGAACCTCAGTTATGAAGAAATTGAAATGATACTGGTAGGAAATCACGCACCGTTTACCTGGGGTAAGACTCCCGGGAAAGCGGTTTACAACAGTGCTGTATTGGAATGCATTGCTCAAATGGCTTTTTTAACGGAACAGATCAATGCGAATGTTCCCAGGCTTCAGGATTCGCTGATAAAAAAACATTTTGAGCGGAAGCATGGACCGGATAGTTATTATGGGCAGTAGGAGGGGTGGAGGATATTGCGATATTGGGATTCTGAATTATTTAAAAATAAGCATATGAAAAGATTTATTTTATTGGTGATGATTGGCTCGTCTTCTTTTCTTTATAGCCAGCAAAAAGATTATCCTATTCAGGCTGTTCCTTTTACCCAGGTAAAGCTTACCGATAATTTCTGGTTGCCAAGAATTGAGATCAACAGAACCGTTACCATTCCGGCGTCATTTGAGCGCTGCCAGGCCACGGGCAGGATAAAGAATTTTATTATGGCAGCGGAGAAGAAAGGCAAATTTTGTACTACTTTTCCTTTTGATGATACAGATATTTATAAAACAATCGAAGGCGCCTCCTTTTCGTTAGCGGTACATCCTGATGCAAAACTGGAAGCCTATATCGATTCTCTGATCACTATTATTGGCAATGCACAGGAGCCTGATGGTTATTTGTATACCGCAAGAACCATCAACCCAACTATGCCACATGCATGGTCCGGTAAAGAAAGATGGGAAAAAGAAAGAGATAACAGTCATGAATTATATAACGCAGGCCATTTGTACGAGGCCGCGGCTGCACATTTCCAGGCTACTAAAAAAAGAAACCTGCTGAATATTGCACTAAAAAATGCCGATTTGGTTTGTTCTGTATTTGGTCCGGGTAAAAGAGTTGTCGCACCAGGTCATGAAATAGTTGAAATGGGGTTGGTAAAATTGTACCGCATTACAGGGAAGGCGGAATATTTATCAACCGCTAAATTTTTTATAGAAGAACGCGGTCATTTCAACGGGTATGATGCGAAAAGCAAAGATTCCTGGAAGAGTGGTGCATACTGGCAGGATAATATACCGGTAGTAATGCAGGATGAGGCTGAGGGACATGCAGTGCGGGCGGGCTACCTGTATGCAGCGGTGGCTGATGTAGCGGCATTAACAGGTGATGATTCCCTGCTAACCGCTATTGATAAAATTTGGAACAATGTAGTGGAAAAGAAGATCTATGTACAGGGTTCGGTGGGTGCCATAGGTGATGGGGAGCGGTATGGTGATAATTATGAATTACCTAACGGTACCGCATATAATGAAACCTGCGCCGCTATTGCAAATGTGTACTGGAACCAACGGATGTTTTTGTTGCATGGCGATGCAAAGTACCTGGATCTACTTGAAAAGATCTTATACAATGGACTTATATCCGGGATTGGATTAGACGGGAAATCATTCTTCTATACCAATGCGATGGAAATTAAGAACAGCTTTTCTCATAAGCATATGGAAGCAACAAGATCGGGCTGGTTTGAGTGTTCCTGCTGCCCCACTAATCTTGCTCGCCTGATCCCATCCATTCCCGGATATATGTATGCGCAAAAAGGTGATAACCTGTACGTCAATCTTTTTATTAACAGCCATGTATCGTTAACTATCAGCAATAAAGCAGTGGAGGTTGTACAGCAAAATAATTATCCATGGGATGGGGCGCTTGTATTCAATATTAATCCCAAAACGGCCACTGCATTTAATTTACTGGTGCGAATTCCGGGATGGGCGCAAAACAAAGCGATTCCTTCCGGCCTTTACCAATTTCAAAATAATTCGGATTCAAAACCTGTTATCAGGGTAAATGGTCAGCCCTTTGAATATAAGCTGCAGGATGGTTATGCGTCTATCAACAGGACATGGAAAAAGAATGACCTGGTGGAACTCAGCCTGCCAATGGAAGTAAGAAGGGTAGTGGCCAATGAAAATATAAAGGACGATATTGGTAAAATTGCTTTACAGCGCGGACCGCTCATGTATTGCGCAGAGTGGGCCGATAATAATGGCAAAACAAGCAACCTGATTATTCCCGCCAATACAACTTTTACCAGTGAGTTTAAGGCTGATTTATTAAATGGTATTACGGTGGTGAAAGCTGAAGTGCCTGCAGTTGTTATTAATAATAATGAAAGTATCAACACCGTAAAGCAATCATTTACCGCAATACCGTATTACAGTTGGGCCAACAGAGGCAAGGGTGAAATGATGTTATGGTTTCCGGTGCAGGTAAGAAATATAGACCTCCTGGCAAAATGAAATTTTTGTTTTTGATGTGTTATTTTTGACAGGTGATTTTTTCAACTTCTTAGTGCAGCCGGTTTAATGAAGGTTTAACCCTGGAAACAGCAATAATATAAAAAATTATAACAATGATAGATCTAAAGCAATTTGAGGTTTGGTTTGTAACCGGCAGCCAGCATTTATATGGTGAAGAAACTTTAAAGCAGGTGGCATCGCATTCCCAAACAATTGCCGGAGCTTTAAATGATGCGCCGCAAATACCAGTGAAAGTAGTGTTTAAACCAACCGTAAAGAGTACCGAAGAAATTTATAGCATTTGCATGGAAGCGAATTCAGCGACAAACTGTATTGGCATCATAGCATGGATGCATACTTTCTCCCCTGCAAAAATGTGGATTGGTGGATTGAAGATATTGCAAAAACCTTTATGTCATTTACACACGCAATTTAACCGCGACATCCCATGGAATGATATTGATATGGACTTTATGAACCTGAATCAAAGTGCCCATGGCGACAGGGAATTTGGTTTTATCGTGAGTCGCATGCGGATGAACAGGAAGGTAGTTGTAGGGCATTGGCAGGATGGAGCCGTATTGGAAGAATTAAGTTTCTGGGCTCGTGCTGCCGCAGGATGGAACGATTGGCAGGGCGCAAAGTTTGTCCGGTTTGGAGATAACATGCGTTTTGTGGCTGTAACGGATGGTGATAAAGTTGAAGCCGAATATAAATTCGGGTATGCTGTTAATACACATGGTATTGGTGACCTGGTAAAAGTGGTCAATGATACAACTGACGCTGCTATCGACGAATTGATCAGTGAATATGAAGACCAGTATACACTGGTTCCTTCACTGAAGAAAGATGGAGCACGATATCCTTCTTTAAGGGATGCCGCTAAAATTGAAATAGGACTACGCACATTCCTGGAGGCTGGAAATTATAAAGGGTTTACCGATACATTCGAGGACCTGCATGGTATGACGCAATTGCCCGGTATCGCTGCGCAACGCCTGATGGCAAGCGGCTATGGCTTTGCCGGCGAAGGCGATTGGAAAACCGCGGCCCTTGTACGGGCGATGAAAGTAATGGGAAGCGGTTTGCCCGGGGGGAATTCATTTATGGAAGACTATACCTACCATTTTGATCCGGAAAACCCAATGGTACTGGGTTCTCACATGCTCGAAATATGCCCTTCCATTGCCCATGGCAAACCTTCCTGCCAGGTACATCCCCTGGGTATCGGCGGTAAAGCTGACCCTGTCAGGCTGGTATTCAATTCCGATGCCGGACCGGCTATCAATGTCTCACTGGTAGATATGGGAAATCGTTTCCGGTTACTGGTTAACGAAGTAACCGCGGTGACTCCTTTGCACGATTTACCAAAGCTGCCGGTAGCCCGTGTATTATGGAAGCCCCTGCCGGATATGAAAACAGGCTGTGCTGCCTGGATATTGGCTGGTGGTGCGCACCATACCGGCTATAGCCAAAATCTGACGGCGGCGCATATGCAGGATTTTGCAGATATGGCATCCATTGAATTTGCCCTGATTGGGAAGAATACCAATTTGTACCAGTTCAAAAATGAATTGCGCTGGAATGAAGTGTATTATCAAATCAATAAATAAACTAACATTGTGATTGTTTTAAATTTTAAAATTCAAAAAAACTTTCAAAATTCCTGCTTATGAATAAGAACCTTGCTTCCGCAGATTACATGGTGTTCATAATATACTTTATTATAGTAGCTGGTTACGGCTATAGTATTTATCGTAAACGCAAAAAAAATGAACATGATGCAAAGGCTTATTTCCTTGCGGAAGGAACGCTAACCTGGTGGGCTATCGGCGCTTCCTTAATTGCCTCCAATATATCCGCTGAGCAATTTATTGGTATGAGTGGCGAAGGGTTCTTTTTAGGTGTTGCGGTTGCTGCTTATGAGTGGATAGCCGCAATTGCTTTAATCATTGTAGCCGTATGGTTTATACCGGTATATCTTAAGAACAAAATATATACCATGCCGCAATTTTTAAAGACAAGGTATAATGAATCCGTGGCTTTGATCATGGCAGTATTCTGGTTGTTTTTATATGTATTTGTAAACCTCACCTCTATTTTATACCTGGGAGCTGTGGCAATTAATGGTATTGCCGGCGGAGGATATCTTCATACTATTATGATCGGGCTTTCAATATTCGCGTTGCTGATATCCCTGGGTGGCATGAAAGTGGTTGCTTACACGGATGTGATACAGGTGGCCGTGCTGATCATTGGGGGATTGGTTACCACCTATATAGCTTTGACAACTGTTGGGGAATATTTTGGTGTAGGTCAAAATGCGATAGCAGGGTTTAAAGTATTGATGAATGAAGCCCCGGAACATTTTAAAATGATCATTCCAAAGCCAACTGCTGCTTCTTCTCAAAACGAAATCAGTAAGTACCTGACTTTTCCCGGTTTTCTTTCTTATGCGGCGGGTATCTGGATTATTAACCTGAATTATTGGGGTTGTAACCAATACATTACGCAGCGTGCGCTGGGGGCTGATCTGCAAACTGCACGCACGGGTATTTTGTTTGCCGGGCTTTTAAAGCTATTGATGCCCGTCATTGTTATGTTACCTGGTATTGCCGCTTTTGTTTTATATAAGGATGGACATCTGCCTCAATTGGTAGGGGGTAAGGACGGAGCTTATTCGGCGGTGCTGACTTTTTTACCTACCGGTTTAAAGGGTTTGTCTGTTGCCGCCTTAACAGCCGCCATCGTAGCATCATTAGCGGGTAAGGTAAACAGTATCTCAACCATTTATACATTGGATATTCACAAAAAATATTTCCAAAAGGAAGCAGATGAAAAAACACAGGTTTATACCGGAAGGATTGCTGTATTTGCGGCGATGATCCTTGCCGTGCTGTTTACCTGGAACGATCTTTTAGGTATTGGCGGTGTTGGCGGTTTTACTTATATTCAAAAATATACCGGCTTTATTAGTCCCGGCGTGTTTGCCATGTTTTTCCTGGGTATGTTCTGGAAAAGAACCACTGGCTGGGCTGCAATTGTGGGTGTAATATTGGGGTTTTTGTTATCTGTTCTGTTTAATGAACTGGCACCATCCTGGTTTGGAAATGAGACTTTTTTATACACTGCTTATAATAATGGGAAAGGAGCGTTTGAAATACCTTTCCATATCTGCATGGGATTATCATTTCTTTTTACAATGATTGTTATGATCCTTATAAGTCTTGGAGGACCAAAAGTAAACCCTAAAGCATTTTTGTTAGACAAGGAAATGTTTAAATTAAAGCCCTCAACCACCATATTGATCGTGCTTACATTATTAATTATTGCTGCATTGTATGTTAAGTTTTGGTAAAAGGCGGTTGCATTTCGCAATTGACCCGTGTGGGAATTATTGAAATTCATCAGATACTAATAAAGCCCGATACTTCGGGCTTTTATTCCCTTTTGCGGGATAGTCGGAAAATTAAAAACCAATTATTATGGACAGAAAGAAAAAGATAGTCAACCTGGTGATTGGGCAGGGCATACTGCCCCTTTATTTTCACAGGGATGCAGACATCAGTTTGCAAATACTAAGAGCCTTGTATGATGGAGGAATCCGGGTAGTGGAATACGCCAACCTTGGAGAAACTGCAATAGATAATTTTTTGCGTCTTCGGAAAGTCGCTTCGCAAGAATTACCAGGATTGTATTTAGGCGCAGGTATGGTCAGGAATAAAATAGAGGCTACCGAGTTTATTAACGAGGGTGCTGATTTTATCATTTGCCCCGGTGTTACTGAATCAGTTGCGTCACTGGCAGAAAACAACGGTTTGCTATGGGTACCCTGTTGCCTGACTTCTACTGAGGTTGTTCTTGCAGATGATATGGGCGCCCAATTAGTAAAACTATTCCCCGGAAGTTTACTTGGTCCTGCTTACCTGGCGGCTATTAAAGAGATATTTCCCAATTTGTTGTTCATGCCCGCAGGCGGTGTAGAAACAGGCGAAGAGAATTTAAACGCCTGGTTTAAAAGCGGAGCCAGTGCCGTAGGGTTGGATCTTAAATTGATCAGTAATAATTTAATAGAAACTAAGGATTATGCAGGAATAGAATCCTCGGCAAGACAAACAATGGAGGCTGTACAGAAAATAAGAAAAAGTTAGTTGAATAAGCTAGTCAAACAGCGTGCTCTTCTTCGGTATTGAAACAGGATCGCTTAAATTATTATCACCAAATCGGGGACAAGGTGGTGCCTGGCAGAGCAATTAATTTGCTAGAATTATTATCCAGGAAATATACAAATCAAGATAAGGGAATTATGAAACGTTATTCGCAGCAGAAGCGGTTTCTATTCGCAGTAGATTGCATAATTTTTGGATTTGACGGAGTGGAGTTAAAGCTGATGGTAATTCAACGAGGCTTTGAGCCTTTTATAGGTGAATGGAGCCTGGTAGGTGGATTTGTGGGTGAAAAGGAAAGTGCGGAAGA
This sequence comes from Ferruginibacter sp., assembly GCA_040006615.1. Classification (GTDB taxonomy): domain Bacteria; phylum Bacteroidota; class Bacteroidia; order Chitinophagales; family Chitinophagaceae; genus Ferruginibacter. Next base: position 12,897 of record JBDTWP010000031.1, on the reverse strand, counting down.
AGCGGCTGCAAGGGTTTTGAAAGAGCTAACCGGGTTGGACGGTTTGTATATGGAACAGTTGCATACATTTTCAGACATTGACCGGGATACGGTAGAGCGCACTGTTTCTATCGCATGGTTTGCATTGATCGACATTCAGCAATATAAAAAGCAGATCATTGAACATTATCACCCTGCCTGGTTTTCAATCAATGAATTGCCTGACCTGATATTTGACCATACAAAAATAGTAGAGCTTGCCAAGGAAAAATTACGTTATAAAGCAGCGCTGCATCCACTATTGTTTGAATTGTTGCCGGCGAAATTTACCATGCCGCAATTACAGAATTTATATGAATGTGTATATAATTCCGGATTTGATAAAGGGAATTTCAGCCGCAAATTATTATCCACCAAATTATTAATGAAACTGAAAGACAAGGATCGGCTGGGTTCAAAAAAGGGAGCCTTCTATTATAAAGTAGATCCTAAAAAATATACCGCTGCCTTCAAAATTTTTTTAAACCTGGTGCCTGGGCAAAATAGCTGGAAATAGAGCTTCCGAACGATGCTCTGGTGAAAAGAAAGGTGGTGGTGAATCAGCAGGAATAATGTCGGTAAGGTTTCCTGGAAAGATATTTCAATGGCTACGCTGCCTGGTAATACTGCATCCCCGGCTCAAAATGCCATCACCTGTATTCCGAATGCTATCCAGTTTACCGCGTTTTTATCAAGGATTATAGTCTTTTCTCCTTTATCATTGATATAGGAATCTTCCGGATAATGCTTTCCTATAGCAACGGATACACCCATACTCCTATAGCCATTGGTCAACATGTTTTCGCGGTGGGACCTTGAATTTTGCCATTGAACATATACCATATTCCTTGCAATATTTTGGGCAATGAGCCTGATTTTTCTCTTATTATCAAAGTCAACCGCAGGAATAGCCACGATATTTTTGTACAAAGCATTTTCCCCGCAATATTTTTTGCATCCTGCAGCCAGTGCTCTATCTGAAGGATCCTTTCCTTTATACCATTGGGATCCTGAATCCTGGTAATGCCCAAGTTTAAACCGGTGATCCTTTTTGGACTCATTAAATAAATAGTCAGCCTGGTACCAGGCAGATTTTAAGAGGCATGGATCATGAAGTAATGTATCCAGTCCATGCTCTTTTCTATACAGGTTGGTATAATACAACAGCCATGGGACCACCAACTTCTCCAGGATACTGGTTTGGCCGTCTTTGTAGATTTCCTGCCCCAGGTCCGTTGTCGTAGATCCATAGGAAGTACTATCTTCCCAAATTGAAATAGTACCTCCCCAAAATGTCGGGTATTTTTTAATTTTGAGATCATTATAAATAATATCTGTGGTCAGATTTCGGGCATTGACCGCTGTATCTGCCTTTGAAAAATATTCGGGATCAGAAAATTTTTCCAGGGGAGAATGGTACCCGGTATTTATGTAAGCTGCACAAAATATAAGAAGAATTACTGAAAGAGGTTTAACAAACAAAAACATCTGAGTACGATTTAATACATTAAAATAATAACTATCTCATCAAAACAAAAGGGGTATAAATCGCGTATGACAGGTTGGTTTAGGGTTCTATAGATATATGATGTAAAATAGGGATAAATAGCCTATGTTATTTTCTTTGCATTATAACATACTGTTAAATATTTTCTGCGTTTGATATGATCGTTAATTCCCTGGAAAACATGGTGTACTACAATTATCAGTGGTGTATTCCAAATTCCGCATAGCCCTGGTCGGTGTTACCACCAAACAGCCACAATTTGAAATTCACTCATTATCAATTATCCGGACAAAACCAATGATTTTGCTTTAAATTTGCAATTTTACAGGCCGTAGAGACCCTATTCATTTTATATACATGAAAAATATCCATTATTAATGAACGTTTCTGCAACAGTGAGTGAAAATTTTGATGAGTTCCGTGCCTGCGTCATTATTCCTACCTATAATAATTCTTCTACAATTGCCAGGGTAATTGAAGATGTGTCAGCTTATACGAATAATGTTATTGTAGTAAATGATGGCTCCACTGACGAAACGCTTGCGATCGTACAGGCAATTCCCTTCGTTCAATTATTAACTTATCCAAAAAATGCCGGAAAGGGCTGGGCGCTACGTAAGGCTTTTTCTTTGGCAACACAACTTGGTTACAGGTTTGCGATCACAATTGATTCTGACGGGCAGCATTTTGCCAAAGACCTTCCAACATTTATTGATAAGCTTAAGTTGTTGCAGGATGGCATCATCATCGGATCAAGAAATATGGACCAGGCTTCAGTACCTTCCAAAAGCAGTTTCGGTCATAAATTCTCCAACTTTTGGTTTAAAGTGGAAACAGGAATTTATTGCCCGGACACACAATCGGGTTTTCGCCTGTACCCTCTCTGGTTATTAAAAGACATCCACTTTATCACCCGGAAGTATGAATTTGAAATAGAAGTGCTTGTAAGGGCCGCCTGGAATGGACTGAAGGTGGAATCGGTCCCGGTTTCGGTATACTATCCTCCAAAAGAAGAGCGGATTTCTCATTTCAGGCCTTTTATAGATTTTACAAGGATTAGTATACTAAATACCTTTCTTGTGCTGATCGCCGTTCTTTATATTAAGCCAAGGGATTTTTTCAAAACAATATTTGAAAAAAAAAAATGGAAGGAACTTTTAAACGACCATTTATTCAATTCTCCTCATACCGATCAGAATAAGGCTCTTTCAGTAGCTTTTGGACTATTCATGGGTATTGTTCCAATCTGGGGTTTCCAATTGGTGCTGGCAATTTTCCTGGCCGTATTATTCAGGTTAAATAAAGTACTGGTTATTATTGCGGCCAATATCAGTATTCCACCGATGATCCCCGTGATTATTTTTTTAAGTTACAAAACGGGTGCATTCTGGATGGGGGGAAATGCAGCTGATTTGGAGTTTAACAGTTCCATCACGATGGCATCAATTCAAAAAAACCTGCAACAATATATCTTCGGAAGTGTTACTTTGGCTATTTTGGCTGGTGTAGCAGTTGGGTTATCTACTTTTATATTATTGAAAATATTCAGGCGAAAATCTGTTCTTACCGGGTAATTGCGATCTTCCATGGCAAAAATCTTTACTAGTATTTATCGTTATTTCGAAAAAAACCGCCTGGTCTTTTTTTTCATATTCTCTATAAGCTTTGTGCTGGCAGGGTATTTTGCCTTGCAAGTGAAATTTGAAGAAGATATTTCAAAAATATTACCAAAGGATAAGCAGACAGATCAACTGAACCAGGTATTTAAGAACTCCAGATTTATGGATAGGCTGGTGGTGACGGTATCTCTGAAGGATTCCAATGCTATGGCGGCGCCCGATAGTTTAGTTGCCTTTGCCGATCAGTTTGTAAATACTGCACAAGACAAACTTAGTCCCTGGATCACTAAAATTAGCTACAAGGTGGATGACAGCCTGTCGATGGAGCTATTCGGCACCGTTAACGACCATTTGCCCATTTATTTAAATGATAAGGATTATGCGTCTGTTGATAGTTTAATTGCACCGGCAAAATTAAAAGAAACATTAGAACAGAATTTCAGAACTCTTAGTTCTCCCGCCGGTTTTGCGATCAAAAGTATGATCAGCAATGATCCAGTAGGCATCAGCTTTTTAGGATTAAAAAAATTGCAGCAATTACAGTACGATGAAAATTTTGAATTGTACGATAGTTATATTGTAACAAAGGATCATAAGCATCTTATGATGTTTATTCAACCCGCTTATCCACCTGATAATACCGGGAAGAATGCTTTATTGCTAAAAGGGCTCGATGAAATAACAGATAGCCTTGGTACCGTTGGTTTTAAGAGTGCAACGGCTTCTTATTTTGGAGCTACCGCTGTTTCTGCCGGCAATGCGCTGCAGTTAAGGAAGGACTCCTTATTAACCCAGGGAATTACTATTGTTTTTATCATTATTTTTTTGGGACTTTATTTCCGGAAAAAGCGTGCTCCCTTTATTATTCTAATTCCTGTAGTATTTGGTGGTTTATTTTCATTGGCCGCTGTTTATTTTATTAAGGGAGGTATTTCGGTGATCGCCCTGGGCACCGGGTCGGTGATACTGGGCATTGCGGTCAATTATTCGTTGCATCTCTTTAACCATTACCGGCATGCTAATAGTATTGAGGAAGTGATCAGTGATCTTGCATTTCCATTAACCATCGGGAGCCTTACTACCATTGGAGGGTTTCTTTGCCTCGAGTTTGTGGAATCGGAAATGTTGAAGGATCTTGGCCTCTTCGCGGCATTCAGCCTGATCGGTGCTTCCCTTGGCTCCCTTATATTTCTGCCTCATTTTATCGCTTCTAAGCGGGAGCAACGTGGTCATGTGGCGGTTCAATTATCCTGGATCGATAAAATAGCTTCCTACCGCCCTGAGTATAACAGGTATATCGTATTAGTGATACTTGCCCTCACGATCGTTTTTGCTTTTAGCGCCAGGCAGGTAAGTTTTGAATCTGGACTGGAGCAAATGAATTTTATGACAGGTAAATTAAAGAAGGCGGAGTATGACCTGGATAAAATAAACGAGTATGCGTTAAAGTCAGTTTACCTGGTTACAGATGGAACTACCCTGAATCAGGCGCTGCTAAATAATGAAAGGATCGTTACGCAAATTGAGGGACTGAAAGAAAAGGGCGTAGTGAAAAAATATTCCGGAGTTTCTGCCCTTATAATTTCCGACAGTTTGCAGCAACAAAGGATCCATCGCTGGAAAAATTACTGGACCATTGAAAAGAAGCAACAACTGTTTCGCATACTCGAAAAAGAGGGGTTGGCCCTTGGTTTTAAAGCCGCTGCTTTCGACAATTTTAAAATCCTGCTGAATAAGGATTTTGAACCGGTAGATGCCTCCCGGATGACGGCAATCCGAAAAAATTTCCTGGATGACTATATTACGGAAATGCCTGGCCGGTCGACGGTGGTGACACTGGTAAAATGTGCCGGGGACAAAAAGCCCATGGTATACAAGGCTTTTGAAAATGATGCCTCGGTAACCGTGGTTGATAAGCAGTCGCTCACACGGAGATTTGTAGGCATAATCAATTCAGATTTCACAAGAATTGCTTTAATGTCTTCCATCCTGGTGTTCGTCGTGCTGTTGCTTACCTATGGCCGCATTGAACTCACATTGGTTTCCTTTATCCCCATGTTCATTTCATGGATATGGATATTGGGCATCATGGGTATATTTGGAATACAGTTCAATATCATCAATATAATCGTATCGGCCCTCATTTTCGGCCTTGGCGATGATTATAGTCTGTTTATTATGGATGGTCTTTTGCGGGAATATAAGACGGGCAGGAAAAATCTAACCTCTTTTAAATCATCTATTTTCCTGTCGGCCATAACCACTATTGCCGGCCTGGGGGTATTAATCTTTGCGCAACATCCTGCATTAAGATCAATTGCGATGATTTCTATTATAGGCATCGTTTGCGTGGTAATGATGTCACAAATATTAATTCCGTTTTTGTTTACGATGCTTATACAAAACAGGGTGCAAAAAAAGTTGTTTCCATGGACCCTGACCGGTTTACTCAGATCGGCATTTGCTTTTTGTTATTTTGTTTTTGGAGCGATCTTTCTAACTGTCTTGGGTTTGCTGATTGCAAGGTTAAACCCTTTTAATAAGGAAAAAGGAAAGCTATTTTTTCATGTCATTTTATCAAAGGTCTGCTGGTCGTTAATGTACATAATGATGAATGTAAAAAAGGAGATCATTAACCTCCCCAAAGAGGGGTTCAATGAGCCTGCTGTTATCATATGTAATCACCAGTCTTTCCTTGATATTTTATCCATGGTAATGCTGCATCCCAAACTGATCCTGTTTACCAATAACTGGGTATGGAATTCACCCGTATTCGGTGCTGTTGTCAGGATGGCGGATTATTTCCCGGTCGAATTGGGAGTGGAAAGCAATATTGACCTGGTGGCCGCCAGGATAAAACAGGGTTATTCTGTTGTGATATTTCCTGAAGGAAGCCGATCGGCGGATGGTAAAATAAGGCGGTTTCATAAAGGCGCTTTTTATCTTGCAGAAAAATTAAACGTTGATATTCAACCCATCCTTATTCACGGGAGCGGCTATACGATGACCAAGGCTGATTTTTTGTTGAAGAATGGGAAGATTACTATTGAGTTTTTACCCAGGATAAAACCCGGCGATAAGGAATTTGGAGCTGGATATTCAGTAAGGGCTAAAGGCATCGCCCGGTATTTCCGGGAGGAATATGCAAATGCAATCAGTCGTATTGAGCAGCCATCCTTTTTCAGGGAACGGCTCATTTACAATTATCTTTACAAAGGACCAGAACTGGAGTGGTATTTAAAGGTGAAACTCTCATTGGAAAAGAATTACCAGTTATTCCATGACCTCCTTCCAAAAGAAGGAAAAATCCTGGATATCGGTTGCGGCTATGGCTTTATGTCGTATATGTTAAGTTTCGCAGCTCCGCAACGGGATATTACCGGTATTGATTATGATGAAGAAAAGATAAAAACAGCCAATCATTGTTTTGATAAATCTGTGAATATCAATTTCCAATTTACGAACGTGTTGGAATATCTTTTTGAAAAATACGAGGGCATTATTCTTTGCGATATCCTTCATTATTTACACCCCCCGGAGCAAATTCTCCTTCTTGAAAAATGTATCCGTCATCTCGGGCCCAGGGGAACGATCATTATCAGGGAAGGCAACGCGGATCTTAAAAAGAGACATAGTGGCACCAGGGTTACAGAATTTTTCTCCACCAGGTTTTTTGGCTTTAATAAAACAACCAGCAAAGGATTATCCTTCCTCCCGGGCAATCTCATCAGGGAAATAGCAGCCAGGCAAGTGATTGGATACAGCGAAATTGATCAGTCAAAATTTACATCAAACATCATATATTTATTAAAAAACTGACGGGCAAGTTGACACAAGACCAATATGATATAATAATTATAGGAAGCGGAATGGGAGGACTGGTATGCGGAGATGTTCTTAGCCGGGAGGGATATAGTGTGTGTATCCTGGAGAAAAACAAGCAGATTGGTGGTTGTTTGCAAACCTATGTAAGGGATAGGGTGATCTTTGATTCCGGGGTGCATTATCTTGGCGGGCTCGACAAAGGGCAAAATCTTTACCAGGTATTCAAATACCTCGGGATTATGGATAAACTGAGATTGCAAAGAATGGAGCGGGATGTATTTGATAAGATCATTACGGAGAATGATGAAAAGGAATATGTGTTCGCCCAGGGCTATGAGAATTTCATCCGTAAATTATTGGTTGATTTCCCGGATCAGGAAAAAGCGCTCAGGCTTTATTGCGATAAGATAAAGGAGGTCTGCAACAGGTTTCCCTTATATAACCTTAGGGCTGGTGGGGGCTTTTCGGAAAAGGCGGAAGTGATGGAAATTGATACCAGGGCCTACATTGAATCCATTACTGATGATTCAAAATTGCAGGCTGTACTTGTAGGTAATAATATGTTGTATGCCGGCCAGGCAGGTAAAACCCCTTTTTATGTGCACGCGATGATTTTGAACAGTTATATTGAAAGCTCATGGAAATGCATCAATGGAGGGTCGCAGATCGGCAAATTGATGGCGCGAAATATTCAGGGCAGGGGAAGTATTATAAAACGAAATTGCACGGTAAAGAAAATAGTGGTAGAAGATGGGAAAGTGAGTCATGTAACAATTGCCGGTGATGACCGGATTTATGGTAAGTTTTTTATCTCCAATATCCACCCTGTAAAAACCCTGGAAATCACGAATACCGCGGTCATTAAGAATGCCTTCAGGAACAGGTTAAAAAGCCTGGAGAATTCGATCTCAAATTTCACGGTAAATATCATATTTAAAGACAATGCGTTTAAATATTTCCAGCACAATTATTATTACTTTAAAGCCGGTCGTGTATGGACCATGGCAGACTATACTGAAGAAGACTGGCCCCTTGGATATGTTATCTTTTTGGGGGCAGGCAAAACGAAAGAATATGCGGAATCGATGACGATACTGGCCTATATGAGGTATGCGGAAGTTAAGCAATGGGAAAATACATTCAATACGGTATCGGAAACAGATGACCGGGGTTCTGATTATGATGTCTTTAAAAAGTATAAAGCAGAAAAACTGATTGATTGTGTGGAAGAAAAATTCCCGGGGTTAAGAGACAGTATAAAAACCTATTATACAGCTACGCCGCTTTCGTACCGTGATTATATTGGTAACGATGACGGATCGATGTATGGTATTGTTAAAGATCACAGAGATCCTATAAAGACCTTAATTTCCCCACGTACTAAATTGCCCAATCTTTATTTTACCGGGCAAAATCTTAATTTACATGGAATATTGGGTGCGGCCATGAGCGGTTTGGTTACCTGTATTGATTTAATGGGTAATGAAAGTATCATTGAAAAAATAAAAAATGCTTAGAAAAAAAAAGATCTGGAAAAGGGTTCTGTATGTTTTGGCAGGATTTTTTCTATTGCTGATCACGGCCATTATTTACGTGGTGTCTGTATCGAATATCAACTCACCGGAATTAAAAGAAGAAAGCAGTTTGCATCTGCAACGGAAAGAAGTCAGCAAGGGCTTTTATACTTTAGAGAACTGTTGGTTCAGGAAAAGTAAGAGTGGTTTGTACGAATTGTACGTGGAAGGAAACCCATCCGAACGGGGGGTTTTTAATGGTAAACTTACCAGAGAATTAGTGGTGCGCCAGGAAGATCATTTTAGTGAGCAGATCATCAAAATGATCCCATCAGATTCCTATCGCAGTTTCCTGAAATATTTTATTGGATGGTTCAACCGTGACCTTGTGAAGAATGTAAAGGAGGAATACAAACAGGAGATCTATGGCATTTCACAATCTGCATCCGACAAATATCAATACCTCGGGTCCAACTACCAGCGTATTTTGAATTATCATGCGGCTCATGATATTGGCCATGCTTTACAAAACCTGGCATTGGTGGGCTGTACTTCTTTTGGAACATGGGCTGCAGGTTCAAAGGATAGCACGATGATCATTGGACGGAATTTTGATTTTTATGTAGGTGATAAATTTGCCGAGGATAAAATAGTGGAATTCCAAAACCCATCGGCCGGGTACAAATTTATGACAATTACCTGGGGCGGATTTATAGGTGCTGTTTCCGGTATGAATGAAAAAGGCCTGGCAGTTACAATCAATGCCGCTAAAACTAAAATACCATCCGGGTCGGCCACACCTGTGTCTTTGGTTACCAGGGAAATATTACAGTACGCAAAAAATATTGCAGAAGCGGTAGCCATTGCCAAAAAAAGAAAGATGTTCGTATCAGAATCATTCCTGGTGGCTTCTGCAGAAGATAATAAAGCGGTGGTAATAGAAAAGACACCAACTGACCTTGATATTTATGATCCTCACAAAGATTTTATTGTTTGCACCAATCATTTCCAGAGTAAAAGCATGGTAAATTCAAAGGAAAATATTCAGCAGCTTAATGAAAGTGCTTCAGCATACCGGTATGAGCGGTTAATGGAATTACTAAAAGCCAATGGCCAGAATACGGTTCAAAAAACCATCGCTATTTTAAGAGATCAAAAGGGATTAAGAAATGCCGATATCGGTATGGGAAACGAAAAGGCCATTAACCAGTTAATAGCGCATCACTCGGTTGTATTTGAACCGAAGAAATTATTGGTATGGATTTCCACATCTCCCTGGCAATTGGGCGAGTATGTGGCATACGATCTTAAAAAGGTATTTGCTTTAAGTGGTATGAAAAAGGACCAGGAAATCTCAGAAGCAAGCCTCACTGTTGCAGCAGACTCATTTTTGTTAACCCCTGCGTTTAGGAACTTTAAAGTATTCAGGGCTTTTAAACAGCGTATTGCTGATGGAGGAGAAGTGAACACAGACAGTCTTCTGGCCAGCAATCCCGAATACTATAATACGTATATTCTGGCAGGAGATTATTTATTTAAAAAGAACGATATACAAACGGCGCTTTCATTGTACAGGACCGGCCTTACGAAGGAGATCGCTACCCTCAGGGAAAAGGAACATATCATGGATCAGATCAGAATTTGCACCAACAAACTAATTAAATAATATGATCGCCGGACTGGGTATGGATATGATAGAAGTGGAACGTTTAGCAGCCAAGATTGGTAAAGAATCCGGGTTCAGGGAACTGGTATTTTCAAAAAAGGAGATCGATTATTGCGAATCTAAAGCCAATAAGTTTGAACATTATGCTGCACGGTTTGCAGCAAAGGAAGCTTTTTTTAAAGCATTGGGTACCGGCTGGCTGAATGGAACGGCCTTTAACGAAATTGAAATATCCAATGATGAGAAAGGGAAACCCGTGTTGTCATTATTAGGAGAAACCGCCGGTATAATTGCTGCCAGGAATTTTAAGAATATTTCCGTTTCTCTTTCACATTTAAAAACAATTGCGTCTGCGGTTGTAGTTATTGAGCAGTGATTATTCCGGAAAATGGTATCCAACCTTTTAAGGGTTGGATACCCTAAATCTTTTTAACGGGAACCCGAAAGCGACATTCCAGGAATCAAATGATTTATATTGTATTTAACCCAAACAGATTGTCAATCAAAGATTATTTAAGTATCACAATTATTTCAACTGAAACACTGGCTGCGCCTGATAGAAATGAACCTAACAAAAAAAGCTATCAACCGATAGCCTTTGTAGTAATTTGATTTTACAAGCAGAATCTTTTTTGAATACTATTTTATATACTTTCCCAAGGCCTTTCCCGCATCGGCATACGCTTCGCCAATTCTTAGCCCTGTATCATAGTCGTACCCACCGAAAGTTCTGCCCAACGCATTATCTACCGATATGATGGCAATTATTTTACTTTTGTTGGCAGTTTCCACAATTACCGCATCAGCATCAATTTTTGCATTTTTACGGGAAATATAGATGTTATAGCCCGGCTCTGTCGACTTAGGATCGTGTATTTGGCAGTCTTACTTTCTGACATTTCACTCGATTTGGTAAATAATTCAATGAATTTTGGTTCAAAACGGGATTGCCTGTCCGTTACCCAGCTCTTGGCCCAGGCATCACCCTTGCCCGGTTCTTTCTTATTATATTCCGCAGTCTTCTTTTCAAGATATTCTTGTTCCGTGTCGTATTTACCAACAGACATGTGGTCGTATGTGAATTCAAAATTGATGGATGTTTCACTCTTTAAGGCAGAAAGATCACCCTCCGTCAGTTTAAGTTTTTGGGCCATCGAATTCATCGAAAAGGATAGTAATGTAAGGAACGCTGCACCGGCGATTAAAATTTTCATTTGGTAATTGTTTTGATTAATTAATACCGTAAAACTATTTTAAATTTTTCAACAATAATAATTCATTATAAACAAATGAGTAAAAATCACCAAAATAAATCTATATTCAGTTAGTGTATAACTTTAAAAAATTATATGTGGAGGACTGATACCGGTTGAAAAATGGTTTTGAGGGATTCTTATATGAATTGAAAATGTTGACACCGGTAAAGTTGATCTTTGGCGTTAGATTTTCGCAACAGGCGGAGGAAAAGAAGGGAAACGGAATAACCTATTTAAACAGCTTTATGGAGAAAGGGGACAACGACAAAAGCGTAGACCAGATCCGATAATCCTGATAATTTTCAATAAGGCTGTAACAAAAAATCAAAAACTAATATCTTTAATCTAATTTCGCAGCTTTTGCAATAGATAATTTGATTTTATTAATAAATTTGGCACATGATACATGTAGGAGACAAAGCCCTTACCATAGATAATGTTTCTGAAATTTTATTTAAAGAAAAGGGAGTAGTTTTAGATACGACTGCCGTTGAAAAAGTAGGTGTGAATTATCGTTTTTTGAAGAAATTTTCAGCTAACAAGCTGATTTATGGGATCAACACGGGCTTTGGCCCAATGGCCCAGTATAAAGTAAGTGAGGAAAACCTTTTGCAGCTGCAGTATAACCTGATAAGAAGCCATTGCTCGGGTGGTGGGAACCTGATGTCACCGGTTTTGGTAAAGGCGATCATGATCGCCCGTTTAAACAGCCTGATGCAGGCTTATTCCGGGGTACATACAGACGTGGTTAAACTTTTGAAAGAACTGATAAACAAAAATGTTTCTCCCTGTATTTATGAACATGGTGGAGTAGGTGCCAGTGGCGATCTTATTCAACTTGCACATCTTGCACTCGTATTGATAGGTGAGGGCGAAGTGATCTATGAAAGAGAAGTTTATCCTGCAAAGGAAATATATAACAGGTTAGGGATTAAACCACTTTCTATTCATATCAGGGAAGGACTGGCAATTTTGAACGGCACATCAGCCATGACGGGAATTGGAATGGTCAACATCATTCAGTCCCGTAAATTATTGGAATGGTCAATAATGTTGTCGGCAATGATCAATGAAATTGTTGAGGCATTTGATGATCATTACAGCTACGAATTAAATATTGTAAAGCATCATAATGGCCAGAACAGGGTTGCGGCCATGCTCCGTGATATTTTAAAGGACAGTAAAATGATCCGCGATCGTTCTGAACATTTATATAACCCCAACAATCTTGACCAGGAAGTTTTCCAGGATAAAGTACAGGAATATTATTCCCTGCGTTGTGTTACGCAGGTACTCGGACCCATTTTTGACACCATCGCCCAGGCTGAAAAAGTAGTAGTGGATGAATTAAATTCTGTAAATGACAACCCCGTTATCGATCATCAAAATGAAAATATTTTTCACGGGGGTAATTTTCACGGTGACTATGTGTCTCTGGAAATGGATAAATTAAAGATCGCCATCACTAAATTATCCATGCTTTCCGAAAGAC
>JBDTWP010000030.1:0-30823 GCA_040006615.1 Ferruginibacter sp. | reverse complement strand
CGCAGCCTTGATTTTTTTTGTTTCTTTTTTTTATCAGGAAAAAAAAGAAAATGAACCCTAACCTATTATCAGCTTAGGTTTGCGAATGTTATACCTAATGCTATCATTTTAATTCTCACATAATACTAATATCTCAATCAATATCCGGTTGTGGCGTGTAACGCAAATACGGTTTCACTATCTCAACTCCTTTAGGAAATTTCTTAATGGCATCTTCGGTACTTACGGCAGGCACCACAATCACATTTTCGCCATGTTTCCAGTTGGCAGGAGTAGCTACACTGTATTTTGCGGTTAACTGCAGGGAATCAACTACCCTCAGTACTTCTACAAAATTCCTTCCTGTTGAAGCCGGGTAGGTAATAATCAGTTTTACGGCCTTATCAGGTCCGATAATTACCAATGAGCGAACGGTAGCCGTAAGCGAAGCATTCGGATGAATGAAATCATACAATTCCGATACTTTTCTGTCATCATCTGCGATAATAGGAAAATCTACAGTACAATCCTGTGTTTCATTTATATCGCTGATCCATTGAATGTGTTTATCCACGGGATCCACACTCAACGCCAGCACTTTTACATTTCTCCTCTCAAATTCTTCTTTCAAACCTGCGGTTTTGCCCAATTCCGTTGTACATACCGGAGTAAAATCAGCGGGATGCGAAAATAAAATACCCCAGGAATCCCCTAAATATTGGTAAAAATCGATTTCTCCTATGGAGGTTTTTGCTGTAAAGTTGGGTGCTATGTCCCCTAAACGTAAACTCATAATAAAAAATTTTATACCACAAATATAATAGTCTATTAGTTATGTAGACTTAATTTCGTACTTTTATTTTTATTTTTTGCTTAATTTCCTCGTATGCTATCAAAAAAAACACAATATGCTCTGAAAGCCCTGGGATACCTTGCTGGTAAATACGGCCAGGGACCCGTACTTATTTCTGAAATTTCCAGGACTAAGAAAATCCCGATCAAGTTTTTAGAAACGATTTTGCTCGAACTTAAACAAAATAATATCCTAGAAAGCAAGAAAGGCAAAGGCGGGGGTTATTATCTTATTCAATCCCCAAAGAAAACGACGCTTGCCCGCGCGATAAGGCTGGTTGGCGGCCCAATAGCACTGCTCCCATGTGTAAGCATCAATTTTTACGAAAAATGTAAGGATTGCGATGAAAAGACCTGCGGCTTAAATAAAGCCATGAAAATAACAAGGGATGCTACTTTAAAAATACTGGAAAAAAAGACTTTGGAGGAGTTAATTGATAGTTGATGAAAAAGGATCCGGCATAAAGACAACATCCGGTATACCACAGTTGAAGGTTGATAGTTGATGGTTTGGCGGTTGGGTGCATCCCAAATTGTCGCGGCAACAGGTGGTTTGTGGGGACACAAACCACGGCCCAGCCTCGGTCGGTGTCCCACCGACCGAAATCAGGAGCGACAATTTGGGATGCACCCTGCCTGTTTGATGGCGTCCGGCATCCGGTCACATTTGATTATTTTTGCAGGATGATTACAGAAAGCATTGATGTAAAGAATATACTCGGACTTAAACTGCCTTCGGACCCCCGTTGGGTAAACCTTGCTGAAATGCAACTGGAAGAAATATTAACCGACCATGCATGGTGTGAGCAAAAGGCGGCAACTACCTGCATCAGCCTTATTCAACGATACCCGGATAAAGAAAAATTAGTGACAGAATTAAGTCCGGTCGTTACGGAGGAATGGGGACATTTTCGTTCAGTGCTGGCAGAATTGCACAAAAGAAAATTGCAACTTGGTAAGCAAAGAAAGGATGCGTACGTAAATAAATTAATTGAATTTCAATTGAAAGGCGGTAGTCCTGATGACCGTTTGCTGGATCATTTATTAACGATGGCATTGATAGAGGCCAGGAGTTGTGAACGTTTTAAACGGTTAAGCGAAGGATTGGATGATGAATACATGCGTAATTTTTACCGGCGTTTTATGGAGAGTGAAGCCGGGCATTATACCTTGTTTATTGTATTGGCGGAAACTTACCTGCCCAAAGATAAAGTAAGGAAACGTTGGAAATTATGGCTGGAGTACGAAAAGAAAGTGATGGTTGAGATGGAAGTGAGAGGAGATAGGATACATTAGCACTGAAAGATAAATGAGCCATGAAAGATGCAGGAGGTTGGCAGACTCACCTTTTTACCCCCGTGAAGTATTCCTGCCTAAATAATTTAATCTGGATTTTTACGCTTCATGACTGAAAGTAGTTTATATCTTCTTCAAAATTTATATAGGGGAACTGCTGATGAAGTTGATTTATTTTTTCCAGGTAGGTTTGCAAAAACTTTTTGTGTTGTTCCGAACCGGGATGAAAGGGCTTGTGATTTCTTGCCGCGTTTATGATGTTTATTTCTTTCATCAATTTTTGCTCAGACTCATCAATACAGGCTGTAACAAATTTTTCCCACACATACTTGGTGGCTGCATAATTTGGGTGAACCATATCTTCCGCATAAAAGCGATAGTCCCTTAAGTCGTCTATCACTAATTCGTAGGCAGGAAAATAATATACATTTTCATTTTCTTCAGTCAATTGATGAACTGCCTGGATCAATGTTGATTTACTCCGGTTGTTTTCTACAAAGCCATCTCTTAAATGACGCACAGGGCTTATGGTAAATATTAATTTCACTTCCGTATTTACTGCAAAAAGATCATCCATCATCGTTTTTAAAGCCTTCACCACTTCCGGAATATTCAATAATCTTTTATGGAATTTATCTGTGGGAACTTTGTGGCAATTGGCAACAACTTTGCCGTTGTCCAATTCATATACGAAGGCCGAACCAATTGTTATGAGTAGCCAGTCTGCTTTTATAATAAACTCATTCGCGGCTTCCTGTGATTGATTGATGCCATACAAACACGCATTCTTATCGGGATGTGAAAAACGGCTATGATGTTCCCAACTGTTCCAGCATTCATTTTGATAAAACAGATCAGCTTCGGAATATCGCATATTGGAAATATAGGAATGGATGGATTTTGAAATGCTGATTGGATTAAATAAAATTCCATTGGGATTTTCCAGCACAGTAAATTTATGCTGCTTCAATTTAGTGCCGATATTTTCTGTAAAGCAGGAACCAATCAGCAATAATTTGTGCTGGTGATGGATAGTTGCAGAAATCTGCCCCGGTGTAAATTCTAAATGAAAGTTCATGATATTACCACTAACGCACGAAATTACATGAATGTTTTTTAATAGCTGACTTTACCAGGCCTCCCAGGTTTTAGAAACCTGTGAGGTCGCTAAATGCCCGCAACCCTGGGCCATTTTGATTGATTGGTTTGCATACAACTTAAAGATGGTTAATCATACAATTAAATCTACTTTTGCTGGTATTAAAAAAGGAAAATTTAATACTGTGAAAAATAAAATCTTAATTGCCATCTTTTTATTTGGTTTGTCGACAACGGTATTTTTAGGTTGCAATCCTCACTCATCAAAGAACAGCAGCGCAAACGCTGAGTTAAATAAGCTACCCGATAGTACCAGGATTAAAAATCTCCAGGCAATGAAATGGGGACTGTTCCTGCATTGGTCTCTTGGAACATTCTCAGGTGAAGAATGGACAACTAATGTTAAATCTCCTGATTTTTTTGCGGCAAAGGAAATGAAAACCGACCAATGGTGCCAGGCAGCGAAGGAGGCAGGTATGGGGTATATTATTTTTGTTGCAAAACATCACGATGGCTTCTGTCTTTGGGATACCAAAACAACGGAATTCAAGGTTACCAACAGCCCCTTGAAAAAAGATGCGTTGGCTGAACTGCGTAAGTCATGTGATAAATATGGCATTAAGCTTTGCCTGTATTTTTCTGAAGCTGACTGGACATGGCCCAAAATGGAAAATGCCGGAATGAAAGCAGCTCAGCTCAAAGAACTTTTCACTAATTATGGGGAGATACCTTTGGTTTGGATGGACGTAGCCCAATGGGATGGAGGCCTTGATCATGATTCTACCGAAGCTTTAATCAGGAAATATCAGCCAAATTGTTTTATCGGATTCAATCATGGATTACCTGCCGGAGAATTACAGTCCCGCGAAAGGGGGACATTTGATCAACTTTATGCAGCAAAAGAACCTCCATTGGCAAAACCGGTTTTAGATAGTTTAGTGCTTCTGAATAAAAAATATGTCCTTGATCTGAACTGGACTGAAGCTGGAAAAATTGAGGCAATTCTAATGAATCATTATAACAGGTACCTGGTGGCCGAATGTGCTTTCCCGATAAACCAGGTCACTAAAGAAGATGTGTATTGGTTTTACAACGACCAGCATAAGGATAATGCCATACCTGCTGAAAAGGTATTTGAGATGTATAAACTGGCAGTAAATTCAAATGTCCTGTTTTCACTAGCCCTGGGACCTGATAAGAATGGAGAATTGAGAAAAGTTGATATCGAAAGGTTAAAAGAAGTTGGCAAAATGATCAGGAATCTATAATGGATGAGGCCCTAAACAAATAACTTTAATTAAAATAAAAACAGTACAGTCATGAAAAAGCTGGTACTAATGATCGCTGTTGTATACATGATCAGTTCATTTTCCCAAAAAGAAATTAACTGGGTTGCAATTGGTGATTCCATCACTTATCTAAATGAACATGCTGATGAGACAGGCAACCGGATAACCAGGGGATATATGACAAGGGTAGTTGAAAAACTGCCTCGTATCCGCTATACCAACCAGGGCCACAATGGATGGACATCCGGCAATATTGCAAATGATATTGAAAAACTGGGGCTTCTGAAAGCTGATGTATATTCCGTTTTCCTCGGCACCAACGATTGGTGGCAGGGCAGGCCAACCGGCACACTGGCAGACTACCGGCAAAATACCGGCAATAACACCCTGTATGGTTCTTACCGTATTATTATTAACAAACTCCGCGGTCTTAATAAGGATGCAAAAATTATTCTCATATCGCCCATGCAGCGTGTAGATTTTGTGTATATCGCAGATATGAAAAACAATGCCTGGGGCTCGTACAAAGATAAAAACGGTCAGTCACTTGAACAGTTTGCAAAAGCAATTGACAGCATCGCCAGTTATGAACATTTTGCAATAGTAGATCTTTACAATAAAAGCGGCATGACACCCGGGAACCTGGTAAAGTATAAACGCTTAAAAGACCCACAAACCGGAGCCTACAAAAATTATCCTTATCCATCCTTTATCGGGGTTCCTTTTAACCCTGAAACGGATGAATACCCGTATCCTGCCGATGCGATTGATATTACCTATGATGGTCTTCATCCCTCTGATAAAGGGTTTGCCATCATTGCAGCTATGTTGGTAAAGATCATGGAAAAATACTGATAAGAGGATGTGAATCGCCTTTGAAAACCGCAGGGATGCAATAAACTTAGCCAGTCAAATAAAAGACTCCGGAATTCTCCTCCCGGGAGTCAAAGAGGGCCCGGGTTAAATATCTCGCCCGCCATCCTGCTACATTCTCTTAAAGCATTCAAATCCACATTGTTAAGTAAATTCAATTCATTGAAATAGGGTATCATCAATTCCGTATCCATATTCCCCACCAGTTCATCGCCGGCAAAGGGACAACCGCCAATTCCCTTTAATGCTCCGTCAAACCTGGTACATCCCGCTTTTAAGGCAGCATCTGTCCTGGCTTGCCACGCAGCCGCAGGAGAATGAAGATGCACCCCGATCTTTGTATCGGGATATGAAGAGATCAAATCAGTAAGAATGTAGCCAACCTGTTCCGGTGTAGCCAATCCAACTGTATCAGCTATTGAAATAATGTCTATGTCCATCTCCACCATTTCGTTTACCCACTCCATCACAGTAGATTGGTTGTACGGATCGCCATAAGGATTACCAAATCCCATCGAGATGTATATCACCAATTCTTTTTGATTATTGATACATAGATTATTTATCTCTTCCACCATTTCCAAAGATGCTTCCATAGACCTGTTTGTATTTCTCAGTTGAAAAGTGGGTGATATTGAAAATGGGAAACCGAGGTAGGATATCTCATCAAACACCAATGCTTCTTCCGCGCCCCTCAGATTCGCAACAATTGCAAGCAACTTTGTTTTCCGCGGGTCCACATGTAAACCCCTCACCACTTCCTTTGTGTCGGCCATTTGAGGAATTGCTTTCGGAGAAACAAAACTGCCAAAATCAATTGTATCAAAACCGACTTTCAGCAATGCATTGATATAACTGATCTTTTTTTGGGTGGGTATAAAATGTTTCCATCCCTGCATGGCATCACGGGGACATTCTATCAGACTGATTTTATTTTTTGGTAACATTGAACTGATAATTGATAATTATTATTATTCTCAATTTTTCGGGAATAATTCTTCTGTTTCACGGAATTAAGAAAGTGATAACAAGTTTTCACATTTATTACGCTTGCCTGAACAGATTAGGGGTCGCCGGGTATCGTACTTAAAAACGAAGCCATTCTTCTAAAAGAAAGAAATGGAATTATTTAAGATCCCGCAAAATATGATGGGATTTTTAACGTTATCCCGCTAATCAACTGCTGAACAAGGTTTACTGATGTGATGAATTGATTAACCAGGCCGGTTTACAGGTTAATACGATTTTAAAATCCGGTAAAGCCAATTACAATACTATGAAAACCGGTATCCTTCTTTCCTTATGGTTTGCCATTACCTGTGTCCCTGCATGCGGACAAAATTTTAGTATAACCAGTATCCCTAATGACAAAAGGGAATCAGTATCCCGCCAGGATTCCATTTCGCCACATAAAATAACCCAGGTGAACAAATTAACCAGGCCGGAATTCGCCCTTCTATATTACCTGCAAAAAAGTAAAGTACAAAAGATAAATGGCCTGGTATTGATAACCGGTGGTTCGTTCATGAGTTTTTTGGGTATCAGGTCCGGACTGGATATTTCAAAAAGCATTTCTTTCAGGAAAAGCCTTTTTCAGGCAAATAGCAATGAATTCAATACATACTCCAGGCTGGCTTTAACCGGGCTGGTCATAATGGCGGGGAGTATCCCTTATTTTATAAATTCACTGAAAAACAAGAAAATAGCCGGCCTGAAATTAACCTGCCAAAAAACCTCTTTTGGTGCAGCCAACAAAGCATGCAAAAAGGTGACCGGCCTTACCTTCTCCGTTCCTATTGGCTATAAAGAGAAGTTTTTGGGATATTGAAATACTGATATTATTCGCATCCCAATATCTCAATATTCCAATTTCCCTTTTATTCCGCCTCCTTTATCATCTTCTCATAGGTGGCAGTTTTGGCAACGTCTTTTTTTGACTCATAAATATTTTTCAAAATCACCAATGATTGCTTGTAGTTGATCTTTTCTGAACTTTTTGGTTTGGTTATACCGGGATATAGGCTAACCACGGCCTCAGCATATGGAATAGCCTGGTTCATAGCGCTATCTGACTGCACCATAAGCTCTTTTTTCTTCTTAATATCTTCGGGTTTAACGGCTTTCATTTTCCTGGCGTCTTCGGAAATATCAATGGAATTGTTGTACAGGAAATTCGCTAATAAAAAATTGGCTTCGCTGGTTGATTTAATTTTGATTGCTTTCTTCAAAACTTCCGGCAGTTTATTTTTTAAATCGTTTAAATTCACATTCTTCACTGAATCAGAATAGATGTAGCGATATAGTTCTACACTATAATTATATGGTAAAGTATAATTATCAGGATTTTTCGCCATCAATTCTTCGTACCTGGTAAAAATCTCCGGTTTCCCAACTCCTTCCGTAGCTTCTTCTATTTCCATTGCCATCCAGTATTCATTATTAGCTGGGAACAATTTTCTTCCTTTTTCAATAATGGCGGCAAAAGCTGCCTTATCCTTTGCTACTTTGTAACGTTCGGCTAATACCTGGTAAGCATCTATATACTGCGGATCCGAAATATCTGCATCAGTAATTCTTTTATAATATGTTGCTGCTTCTTCTGTTTTCTTAGCCTCAGTGGCTGCAATTGCAGTATATAAAGTCAACATGGTGTCGAGTGCGGAAAACTTAAACCCGTTATTTCCTGCCAGGTTATTTGCAAATAAATAATCATGTATTTCCAGGCCTCTCCTGAAATTATCAAAGGCGCTTGCAGGGTCCTTTTTCAGGTATGCTTTTACTCCAAGGTCTGAGTAATAACCAACATAGAGGTCAAATAAGGGTGAATTATTTTGTTCTGCCAATAATTCTGCTTTGGGGTCTAATTCACGGTATTTTTTTAACGCTTCAAAAGCCGCAGCTTTTAACTCCCCGTTTTCTGCCAGGGGTTTGGTAGAATCTTTCGAGGCCTGATTATAAATATACCCTTTATAATACCACCCCTCCCCTTTCTGTGCATTTTTTGGAACGGCCAGGAATTTATCAATCGCCTCTTTAGCTTTTTGCGTTTGATTAAGCAATGTCAGATTTCTGATTTCTTTGATATCCTGTCCATTAGCGGCAGATATCAATAAGCTAAATGCTACCAAAAAGGAAAATTTTGTCATTTCTATAAGATTTTAATTGTTAAAGATATTAGTTTGTTACTAATTCAGATAAAATTCGGGCTGAAATTTCACAAACCATGCCACAAATGTTGGAAAATAAAAAATACTTTGTTTAAAAATAAAAAAAAAGTAAATTCCAGGGGGTGTTTACATGTGCTACATTTGCTCAAACAGATTTTAATTTTCCTTTATTGATATCACAAAACACGATACAACAGATTTTAAGCCGGATCGATATTGTTGAAATTGTGGGCTCCTTTATTAAATTAAAAAAAAGAGGCACCAATTACCTTGGGCTTTGCCCTTTCCACAACGAAAAATCGCCTTCCTTTACGGTATCCCCGGCAAAGGAAATTTATAAATGCTTTGGCTGTGGCCGAAGTGGCAATAGTATTGGTTTTTTGATGGAGCATGAAAAATACAGTTACGTGGAAGCCCTCCGCTGGCTGGCACAGAAGTACAATGTAGATGTTGAAGAAACAGAAACAACGCCCGCGCAAAAATTACAGCAATTAAGCGCCGACAGTTTATACATCATCAATGGTTTTGCCCAAAAATTTTTCAGTGATCATTTATTCAATACAGAAGAAGGTCAGGATATTGGCTTAAGTTATTTAAAAGAAAGAGGGTTTCGGGAAGATATCCTGAAAAAATTCCAGATTGGCTTTAACCCGGAGGCAAGAGATAGTTTTGCCAAAGCGGCCATACAGGCTCAGTACAATTTGGAACTCTTACAAAAAAGCGGGTTGGTTACCATCCGGGAGGAGCGTCCGGTGGATAATTACCGGGGCAGGATCATATTCCCCGTACATAACCAAAGCGGGAAAGTGCTGGGATTTGGCGCCCGGATTTTAAAATCAAATGATAAAGCACCTAAATACATTAATACGCCGGAGAATGAAATTTATATAAAGAGTAAGATTTTATATGGTAGTTATTTTGCCCGTATGGCAATTGACAAGGCGGATGAATGTTTATTGGTAGAAGGATATACGGATGTGGTATCGCTGCACCAGGCCGGTATTGAAAATGTAGTGGCCAGCGGGGGTACATCTCTCACCCCGGATCAATTGAGATTAGTAAAAAAATATACCAATAACCTCACCATCATTTACGACGGTGACAGTGCCGGAATAAAGGCTGCATTGCGGGGGTTGGACCTTGCGCTGGAAGAAAGCCTGAATGTAAAATTGGTATTGATACCGGATAAGGAAGATCCCGATAGTTATGTAAACAAAGTGGGGCCCGCTGCGTTTACCCAATTCATTGCGGAAAACAAAAAAGATTTTATACTTTTCCAGCTGGGTGTGATGTTGCAGGATGCCGGTACAGATAGCAATAAGAAATCCGCCGCTGTTAACCAGGTAGCGGAAACCATTTCAAAAATTAATAAGGCGGAAGATTTTACCAAACAACAGGATTATATAAAGCAATGCGCCGAACTATTGAAGATCGAAGAAAGCGGCCTGCATGCATTAGTAAATAAATTCATCCGGGAAAAGATCACGAAAGAAACCAGCAGGTTTAACCGGGAGGAAGCCGGCATTTCCTTTACTGAAAACAGGCGGCCATTTGAAATTGAGGATGATGCTACCGAATTGCTCAATAAAGACGAACCGCATGAAAGGGCCATGGTAAGAAGCCTGCTGGAATTTGGCCTCAGGTCATGGGATGACCATCAACGGGTAGCGGATCACGTATTTACCGAAATAGCCACTAATCAATTGGAAGAACTGATCGACAATAAGAACCTGGTAGCTTTGTTAAAGACATACAAAACCTGGTATGATGAGGGGCTGGAACCTACTGCCAAAACATTTCTTTATCACGAGGATAATGTAATGCGACAGCTGGCAATGGCCGTGATGGAATACAATGAATATAATGATGAACTAAGCCAAAACTGGAACAGGGTTTACGAAGGCAAAATTGACAGTCGCGAAGACTTGTATAAAGCAGAAGTGTTCAGCACCATAAATTATCTTAAACTAAGAAAGATAAAAAGGCTGATGGATGAGAACCAGCGTGAACTTGAAAAAGCGCAGTCTTCTGAAGAGCAAATGGTTTTACTTCAAATTCACCAGCATTTAAAACAAATGGAGATCGATCTGACCAGGAAACCGGGAACGGTTATTTTCAGGTAAAGGGGATCTGGGGTATATAGGGTACAAAAGTAAAAAGGACTGATTACCTTAGATTTGAAAAACTGAATTAAATATTTAGGTGTGCATCCTGGATTGTTTGACATTTATTTAACCAAATAACAAGGATATATGTCGTTAACCCTTTCAATGCCATCCTCCAGGGCTAACCGCATTGCAGTAAGTACCTTCTTTTTTATAGCCGGCTTCACATTTGCATCCTGGGCTAGCCGCATTCCCGACATTAAGACAAAATTACTTTTAAGTGACGCCGGGCTGGGTGCCGTATTATTTGCATTGCCCCTGGGATTAATGATCAGTCTTCCATTCACCGGTTATCTTGTTGCCCGGTTCGGCAGCAGGAAAATAGTGATCATTTCGGCCATGCTGTACCCGCTTACATTAATCCTACTGGGTTTGGCACCCACTGTGTGGCTGTTGTCGGTTTCGCTTTTTGTATTCGGTTTTTGGGGGAACCTTTTTAACATATCCATGAACACACAGGCGGTGGGGGTGGAAGCATTGTATGGCCGTTCCATTATGGCATCTTTTCATGGATTGTGGAGCCTGGCGGGCTTTACAGGTGCAGCGGTCGGCGCCCTAATGATCGCGGTTCATCTCACGCCTTTCATACATTATTGTATCATTTGCACTACAGCTTTTTTATTGGTCTTTATTTCATTTAAATATACTTTACCACACTCCACCGGCAACAACACACAACCCATTTTCGCGAAACCCGACAGCTCAATACTTAAATTAGGATTGATCGCATTTGCCTGCCTGATTTGCGAAGGGACCATGTTCGACTGGAGTGGTGTGTATTTTCAAAATGTGGTTAAAGTGCCAGCCTCTTATACCACATTGGGATACGTTGCTTTTATGAGCAGTATGGCAGGCGGACGCTTTATTGCCGATTGGCTGGTTTCAAGATTTGGTGTAAAGACAATGCTGCAGTTTAGTGGTATTATAATAACAATGGGTTTGCTAACCGCTGTTATTTTTCCATATATAGCATCTGCCACGATTGGCTTTTTACTGGTAGGCCTTGGTGTTTCATCCGTGGTTCCATTGGTATACGGACTTGCAGGAAAATCAAAAACGATGCTGCCCGGCATTGCACTAACCGCGGTTTCAACAATTGGCTTCCTCGGTTTTTTAATAGGGCCCCCGTTGATTGGATTTATTGCAGGAGCGTCCAGTTTACGCTGGTCCTTTACCGTGATTGCACTAATTGGACTGAGTACGGCTGTTTTAGCAACTAAGGTAAAAATCGGGTAGCGTTTTTTAAGATTAGGTGATGCTGGTTGCTGGATACCGGATGGGATGAACACCGGATGCTGGATAGATACCGGATAATGGATGCTGGATGGGATGACTCGAAAGACGGATCTAATGAGCAAATTCCAGTTGATAGATGTTTGGCCACAATTTACCTGTCACATATATTTTATCAGCTGCCGCATCATAAGCGATACCGTTTAAAACATCCGCGCCAGGATTTTTATTTTTTGCTTCAAAGCTTAATGAAGTCAGGTCAAGCCTGCCCACGACCTTGCCACTGGATGGATCAATTTTAACTATAAAATCAGTGAGCCAGATATTGGCAAAAATAAATCCCTTTATAAATTCAAGTTCATTTAATCTGTAAACAGGTAAACCATTTTCAGTTATGGCTAATACTTTCACCGGCTTCAGGCCATCTGGATCAAGAAAGGTTAATTTATCCGTACTATCGCTCATGATCAGTTCTTTACCATTCGTTGTTAAGCTCCACCCCTGTTTATTCGCATAAGTGAATTGTCCTAATTGCTTAAATGAACTGATATCATAAATAAACCCTACCTGGGTAGTATAAGTAAGCTGGTAAAGTTTATCATTCAGAATTACAATCCCCTCCCCAAAATATTTTGATTGGTCAATTTCTACTTTTTTATCCATTTTCCCTGTAGCCAGGTCAATAATTCCAATAACCGATCTTGTTTGAGGACGATCCTCCGGTGATCCCGTACTTTCAAATAGCTGTCCATTGTGGATTAATAATCCCTCTGTATAAAGGGAGATATCATGCGGAAAAAATTTTGTAACTGCATAATTTATAACTGGCGTTGCCTGTGCTGATCCAGTAATATCCTTTTCAGATGGGTCCGGATTATTACTACAGCCATATAAAACTGTCAATATAATGGTGAAAGAAAGAAATATTTTCATTGGTGAATGGTGAATGGTTAACTATCAAAGATTATACATCTACCCTGTCGCCATGTGATTGGGGGGCCGATATTACAATAAAGTGAAGGTCTGCATTGCCGTTATTGAATATCTTATGCGGTATGCCCGGAGGAACGTGTACAGTTTCGCCCGTGCAAAGGTGAATAAGCTTATGGTTTACTTCAAAACCTGCTTCACCAGATAAAATATAAAACAACTGTTGTGCCTTTTTATGAAAATGAAGATACTCGGAAGTACCCGGCCCCATACGCTCCCCTATCACACTTAAATCATCATTTTTCAAAAGATGCCAGCCATCATTGTTTTGGCCCCATAGGTAATGCTCTGCATTTTTAACAGACACTATCATTCCGGTTTCCATTCGTGATGATTTTTTGTTTGCTATAAATATGATTTTCCAGGAAAAAGAAATTATTTACCAGTGACCGCCACCAGGTAAATATATTTCTAAAGAAATCCGGGCGATTGCAGAAATGAAAAAGTGCAGGGACGGAGCTTTGGAGCAGGATTGCAATCTTCTATCGTAATATCTTTGAATAATAATCCAGTTTTTCTTTTTCTGTTTGCGACAAACTTCCAATTCCGCTTTGATGTATCTTTTCTAATATTAAATCAATTTCCTGTTGGTGATCCAGTTTTTCAGCAAGGGGGGTATGTTCGATCATGTAATTCTTTTTACGATGTTTGAAAACCTTATCATTGATCAATAAAAACCGGGGCCTGTTAATAATAATGAAAATAAAAAACATCGTTGGTATGGTAACGGCAAGTATCACTAAATAATTGTTAGCGATAGAAGCAGGCTCCATTAAGAGAACGATTATCAGTCCTGCCAGCCCACCTGCCAGATTTGCATCATGCCCGATATTATCTCTTTTTGATTTAACGCCGTAAATTGAAAATAAAACATACAGAAATCCATAGAACCATCCGGGTATGGAAAAATGAATTCCCAGAAATCCGATTTCAAACCCCGGAAATAATACGATTGTTGCAAATATTATCCCGGTTATTGCTCCTGTAGCGCCGGCAGTGTTATAATACCCGTGATGCCTGTGAATAAACATCGCAAATAAATTGCCTCCCACAAGGCTGGCAAAATAAATTAACATGTATTTTGCACCGCCAAGATGCAATTCCAATCCGCCGCTAAAAAAACAGAGGGAAGTTAAATTCACAATAAGATGTATCCAGCTAACATGAAAAAAGCCCGAGGTTACCAGGCGTTTGTAATCTTTCTGTAGAACCGTTTTGTCAATTTCAAAATTATATCGCTCAAATGAAGGATGATCATTCAATCCCTGTACTGAGCAAAAAATATTTGCAATGATTAAAATGAGGGTAGAAATTCCTACTTCTGTCATGAACGATCATCTTTAAATATTACGGGCAAATGCAGATTCTTGCATTCCTTTATTCTCCGGTTAATTATCATTCACCCAATGCCTGTCCCGCCCCCGGGTGGGTCATTACAATAATTAATAATGTAATTTATTATATTATTTCAATATGGTGAATGAAAATTTCCGGACCTAACCAATCAATTAGTTTCCAGAGAAAATAATTAACGGCTAAGTTAGTCAAATTTCCCCAACAATTAATTCTGCAAATAAAGGCAGGGGCATTCCGGATTGTTGCTCCGTTAGTAAGGTTTAAAGTGTTACCAACCCTCGCAAAAGCGCATCAGGCAACAACTGTCTGCTAAAAGGATGACAACCCCAGGCGACAATCTGCATGGATGATATTACTTCCTGCCGCTAATGTAATTTTCATTGACAGGGGATTTTTTTTACTTTTTTTTGCATTTGATGCAACATTGATCTTAATGTCATGTCTCTTATTCATTAAAACCCATTTTTTTGCAACTTACAATAGTACAGGAACGGGATGAACTGGTTGAACGCTGTAAAAACGGTGATTCTGCCGCCTATAAAGAATTGTACCATCAGTATACCAGGGCCATGTACAATACCTGCCTGCGAATTTTGAATAATGCTATGGAAGCGGAAGATGTGTTGCAGGAAAGTTTTATAGAAGCTTTTAAAAACCTGCCTTCTTTTGAATACCGCACCAGCTTTGGCGGCTGGTTAAAGCAGATTTGTGTCAACCGCTCCATTAATCAACTTAAAAAAAGGAAAATTGTTTGGTTGAATATTGAGAAAACAGGAAGCTACAACCGGGAAGATGAACGACCATTCGATGAGGATGAGGAAATGCTTAAAGTGGCAACAGTAAAGAAGGCTATTATGCAACTGCCAGATGGATATAGAACAGTATTGAGCCTGTACCTGCTGGAAGGTTACGATCATGAAGAAATAGCCGGCATTTTACAGGTTGCAGAATCTACAACACGGAGCCAATATATGAGGGCCAAACAAAAATTAGTACAATTATTAAAAAAGGAATATGAGCAGGCTCGAAAAATTTATTAAAGATAACCGCGACGAATTTGATGACATGACACCTTCTGAAAAGGCCTGGCAAAATGTGGAAGCAGCAGTAACAAGGAAAACAGGCAGACATTTCCTGCTTAACCCTGTCCTGAAGTGGAGCGCGGCAGCTGTGATTATAATAATGATCGCAGCAGCATCTTTTATGGCGATCACTAAAAAGAGTCCTCCTGAAATAGTTGTTACTAAATCCACGGATACCCTGGTAACTGATCTTACTACCCTGGCGGCGGAAGACGCACCTGAAATGAACCAGTTTGCCAAAATGATCGCCCTTAAACAGGAAGAATTGAAAGTGCTGGCTAAGGAACAGCCTGTACTCTATCAAAAATTCGCAAAGGACTTTACCCAATTGGATAGTTCATATAACACTCTCAGAAAACAACTCAGCGTTACACCTAACAGGGAGATGCTGATAGAAGCAATGATTCAAAACCTTCAACTGCAGTTGAATGTATTGAATCAACAATTAAACATCATTCACCAGATTAAACAATCGAAAAAGTATAGCCATGAAAAAAATAAATCGTTCACTTAGCCTGTTGCTGTTATTGCTGGCGCAATACAGCCTGTTTGCACAGGCGGATAATGAAAAAAATAAAAAGTATGAATTTGTAAAAAACAAATCGATCAACAAATCGTATAATGTATCCTCATCCGATAAACTTACTGTCAATAATTCCTTTGGTACGGTGCAAGTGCATACCTGGACCAAAAACGAAATAAAAGTGGACATCGCTATTGATGTAAGTGCCAACAAAGATGAATTTGCCCAAAAGCTATTGGATGGTATTTCGGTAAATGACAGTCAAAAGGGCAATGATATCTCATTCAAAACTTCCATAAAAGATGCGAAGAATTCAAAGAGTTCCAAAAGCACTATGTCTGTCAATTACGACATCTACATGCCGGCATCTAACCCACTGACCATTTCCAATGAATTTGGAGCTACCATAATTCCGGATTATACGGGCGAAGTGGACCTTAGTAGCAAGTTTGGAACTTTGACAACGGGTGAATTGAAGCATATCGGGAAAATAATAGTGGAATTCGGAAAAGCGAATTTTGAAAGTATTTCCGATGGCGCAGTTACCGTAAAATTTTCGAATGCAGAATTTGGGAAACTGGTTGGGAATATTAAACTTAACTTTGAGTTTTGCGATGCCACAAAAATAAGCGTGGACAATAATCTTACTGCACTTGATTTAAAAGCCTCCTATTCTACGGTAAACCTCAGGCCCCTTGGCAATCCATCCGTTGCGTACAGTATTTTTACGAGTTTTGGAAGCTTTACGAATACCACCGGAATAAAATTTGAAAATCATGAAAAAGAGGACGATAAAGGGCCGAAGTTTGATAAAAATTATGAAGGAAAATCCGGCAGTGGTTCCATCCCCGTAAAGGCAAGTACCAGTTTTGGGAAAATAATTTTGGGTGAAGCAAGTGCAGCCGACATGAAAGATAAGGGGAAATCACATACAAAAACAACCTAATAATGATGATTGATTCAATGAAAGCAGCTTTATTCATTCAGCGTAATATCAGCAAGCCCTCCGGGTTGTTGTATGGTAACTTTGGCCCAATGCCTTGAAGACCGGATGCTGGTTGGATACCAGCTCCTGTTTTCAGTGACAATAATAAAAAGGCCATCATCATTTCCTACGGCAACAAAATCGTCCATTGGCATTTGCTTTGAAAAAAAACCCAGGTTATTATTTGTCAAAAGTTCCTGTGCAAATAGTTTCGGATCTTTAACTACCGCACCGATTTCGCTTATGGAATAAATGGAGGAACCATCAAATGATTGTTGGGAAGCATTATCAAGGTCAAAGCGGGCAATCATTTCAACTATGTTTCCATTATTGTCATAAAAATAAAATGCTTTTGCATTCCAGCTTCTAAAATCCGCCACACAATTGGCAGGAGTTATTTCTACCAGCTTAAGTTTTGAACCTGCCCAATCCATTGCGGCCCCGAATTTATTATTGGGGATATTAAAGGCAAAATGATAAACCGGCCTGTTATTGTCAGACTTATAAAAAGTCAATACCGAATGGCCAGCTGAAAACCTGGCAACATCATTGTGAACATTAAGAATTTCCAAACCCAATACTTCATGGTAGAAATGCCTGGTTTGCTCAAGGTCGTCCGTTAATAACTGAACTTCGATTATGTTCATATTAATGATTCGGTTTTACAGTTGCAAAAGCTACCTCTGGTAAAGCAGGCTTTCCGTCTTGTACGTCTGCAAATATCACGATTGCCGTGCAGTTTATTGTTGGCAGGGTAAAAATAATGTAAAACATTAATTTCCATAACCAGTTTTGAAATAATCCTTTGATAAGTATATACTAAAAAATAATTACCTTTCTTTTTTTTAACAAATAGCTCCTGTTAAATATGGGAAAATTTCATGAATCGATATCCCGGGCTCACCAGGAATTTATTGAAAAGCAACATATATTTTTTGTGAGCACCGCCCCATTGAGACAGGATGGCCATATCAATCTTTCGCCGAAAGGTCTTGACTGTTTCCGCGTTTTGTCCATGAACAAATGTGCCTACATGGATCTAATCAGCAGCGGCAATGAAACATCTGCACATACGCGTGAAAACGGCCGGATTACTTTTATGTTTTGCTCCTTCGAAGGGGTACCGAATATTTTAAGATTGTATGGAAAGGGTTTTACCGTTTTACCCGGCAGCAATGAATGGGATGAATATGCCCCCCATTTTGTTATATACCCCAGTACAAGACAAATAATAGTTGCGGAGATCAATAAGGTACAAACTTCCTGTGGATTTGGTGTACCGCTTTACACCTATGAAGGAGAAAGAAAAATGCATTTTGAATGGGCGGAAAGCAAAGGTAAAAAAGGCCTGGAGGAATATGTAAAGGATAAAAATATGGAAAGCATGGATGGTCTGCCGACTGTAATAGGGTTGAAGGAAAATTGGGTGAAGGATTAATGGGCAATGGGCAATGGGTTCAATAGCGGCTGATTTAACCTGTCAGTAATTCTTTTAAAACAGTAAGTTCATGTTAAGCAACAACGATATTTTAAAAAAATTAAGAGTAGCACTTTCATTGCGCAATGATGATATAATAGAAATACTTGCATTAGTTGATTTTAAAATTACTAAAGGTGCACTGGGAGATCTTTTTAGAAACGAAGACCACCCCGGATACGTGGAAGCGGGCGACCAGCTGTTACGGAATTTCCTGAATGGACTGATCATTTATAAACGTGGTAAATTAGCTGCACCTAAAACAAATATAAAAGATGGGGAAGATCTATGAAGGATAAAAGGATAACCAGATATTTTCGGCGGTATTTTTTCATTAAAAAAATACACTCATTCAGTTAAATTCTGTAGTGTCATGAATGATAAGATTTTTATATACAGCATCGTAATAAAATGGGTGAGACTACACCTGGAACTGGTTTTCTGGGCAGCGGGGATTTGTTTTCTTTTTTTTATGAACACAAATCAATCTCAAGCCTCCCTTTGTATTTTCCGGTTAATCGGCTTTGATCGTTGTCCAGGCTGTGGCCTTGGCCATTCAATATGCCATGCCCTGCATTTTCGCTTTGCGCAATCATTTCAGGAACACCTGTTAGGAATACCTGCATTAGCTATCATTTTATCCAGGTTGAAACAATTAACTTACTCCAAAAAAACAATAATTTATGAAAACTGATTTAATTATGCGGATACCGGCAGTAGAAGCTGATGAACTGGCCTACCTGCAGGCTATCACTAATAATTTGCCGGAAGATAGATTCCAGCTGTTTATTTCCCTTTACAACGGCAAGCGAAAAAAAACGGAAACCATTTTATTTTGTTGCTTATTAGGCTTTGTATTAGCCGGCGGTATTCAACGTTTTGTAGTGGGACAAATTGGTATGGGCATCCTTTACTTTTTCACGGGCGGCCTCTGTTTAATAGGTACCATTGTGGATATTATTAACCACAAACAAATAACATTTGAATACAATCAACAGATGGCGATCGAGGCAATGAATATGGTAAAGTCACTGTAAAAAACAACTAAATCTTTAAGTGGTACAGCACCAGCACAAATGTACAATTGGCAAATTAATTATTTTAAGTTCAATTCATTTGTGGTAATACCGGGCTTCATGAATCCCTTCAAATAATTAATAAAACCCAGGACACCGATCCTTATTCTCTGTAGCAGATAGGCGCAAAAAGCGTAAATTCGCTACCCTACGCCACTTTTAATATTACAACATGTTCGAATCAGCCATAGAAAAGATCTCCGGCTTTACAAGACCCCTTCATACTATTTCCAGAACTTATGGAGGATTGATTATACCCGGAACTGCTACTTTCTTTTTTGTAAACGATAACGGCGTAGCAATTACCTGTAAACATGTTGCCAATTTAATACCTGCAGCAGACAACATTAATGCTGACTTCCTTAAATTTAAAGCTGAACGGGATAAACTGTCGAATGATGGTAAATATCATAGACTTTTAAAAGGGTTGGAAACCAAATATAAATATAGTAAGGAAACTACTGTGCAGTTAAAGAATAATTTCTTAAACTGTTTTGATAAGCTTGAACAGATCACCTGCCATGTACATCCTACCCTGGACCTTGCAATAATTGAATTTAAAGGCTTTGAAAAAATATTATACAATGGGCATGCGGGCTTTATAAAAGACAGCAATAAAATCAAACAAGGGAAATATCTTTGCAGGATAGGATTCCCTTTTCCTGAATTTAATAATTTCAGGCACAACCCTGTATCAGACGATATTGAATGGACCAATACGGGAAACCCCAACTCGCCCACTTTTCCTATAGATGGGATCATTACCCGGTTTACCGGCGATGCAACCGAAGGGATTACAGGAATAGAATTAAGTACTCCCGGCTTGAAAGGGCAAAGCGGCGGCCCACTTTTTGATTCAGATGGAAAGATTTACGGTATGCAATCTGCGACCAACCATTTGCATTTAGGCTTCGACCTGCAGGACAAGGAAATTATGAATGAAGGTAAAAAAACAAAAGTATCGAACTATCCGTTTTTACACGTAGGCATATCTGTGCATGTTGATAAAATAAAAGCATTCCTGCGGCAACATTCAATTAATTTTACAGAATCAGACTAAGTCTATCCGGTTTTTTAATCGTAACTTTTGCCCATAAAAAATCAATATATGGATCATAAAAGTAAATTAGAAGAACTCAACAAAGAAGCACTTGAAAAACTGGAAGACTATATGAAAGAGAAAGGCGCAGCAGGTAGCGAAAACCAGGATAAGTTGCATAGCGCCAAAGATGAATGGCAGGTTGCCTGGAATAAACTGATGGAAACGCTGTTGGTTCTGGAAAAACTGGAAATTTAACCGGGAGGAACAGGCCGCGGGCTATTCCTGCAAATGATAATTGTGCCGGAATTATTCACCAGAACAGGCCGCGGCTTTTTCCTACTTAACCCTGATAAATTAATTAGCATAGTTGATGATCGGATTTTAAAATTTGCTATATTTATGTTTCATCAAATAAAAAGGAGGTATTCATGCAATCTACAGATCAGTCATGGACAGCTCCGGTAACTAACAGTTAACCGAATGTTCACCAAATAATCTGCCGGCCTATGCCGCCGGAGACCACCAGGATTACTGGTGGTCTTTTTATCTAAACCCAATGGGAAGATAGGTAAAGGCACCAGCAGCCTACGTTTAAGGCGCACTGAAATTAAGAGTGACCAAAAATGGAAAAAACCGTCTTCGAATTATAAATTCCCTTCGCTGGCGTTGTTGTAGGTAAAATCATATATTATTTATAAATTTGAATCACCAAATCCTCATAAATAAATCCATTCCTTTATACTATCGCATAATTATTGCAAAAATCCACCTGTTATATGATATAAAAATGTCATTCGTACAATAAATATTGTACTGAATTATAAAAAATGAAACAAATGGCAATGTTTTGATTAAAAAATTAATATATTTCCGGTAATGATTAAAAAAGACTCCTTTGTGTTCTCCGAATTAACCGAGCCACATCGCAACAGAACCAAAGAAATCCTAAAGCGACACCCCCATATCAGGAAATTAATTGGCAAAAATCCTTTGACCATTTTTGCGATCTTCGGACTGGTCGCATTCCAGGTAGGAATGGCCTGGTTGCTATCCGAACAGTCCTGGTGGATCGTAGTTGGTACAGCTTATTTTCTGGGCGCTTTCGCAGACCATGCATTGTTTGTAATGATTCACGAGTGCGCTCACAAGCTTTTGTTTAAAAAACCCGCGGCGAACCGGCTGGCAGGCATATTCGCTAATATTCCACAGCTAATCCCCAGCTCGGTTTCTTTTGAAAAATACCATATCAAACATCACTCCTTCCAGGGTGTGCATGAACTGGACGCC
The DNA here is from genome assembly GCA_040006615.1 of Ferruginibacter sp. Classification (GTDB taxonomy): domain Bacteria; phylum Bacteroidota; class Bacteroidia; order Chitinophagales; family Chitinophagaceae; genus Ferruginibacter. The sequence goes on along the minus strand of JBDTWP010000030.1, from coordinate 9,053 downwards.
GATTTGCCCAACAAATGGGAAGCGAAACTGATCAATAATTATTTTATAGGGAAAGTAGTATGGTTATTGTTTTTTCCTGTATTCCAGCTATTCAGAATTAACAGGTTGAAAGAAATAGTACCTTTTGATGGATGGGTTGCATTAAACTGGATCGTACAAATAACGTTTATTGTGGCCATTACATTATTGTTTGGCCCGAAAGCGATCACATTTTTACTGCTTAGCTTTTTCTTTTCAGTTGGGTTGCATCCTTTAGGCGCCAGGTGGATCCAGGAGCATTATTTAACCTACGGAGAACAGGAAACGTACAGCTATTATGGCCCGCTTAACTCCGTTGCCTTTAATGTAGGATTTCATAATGAGCATCACGATTTTCCTTCTGTACCATGGAACAGACTGCCTAAAATAAGGAAAGGCGCCCCCTCATTTTACAATACATTATATTATCATACATCCTGGACTAAATTATTCTTTCGCTTTTTATTTGATAAAGAGATCTCGCTGTTTTCCAGGATTATTAGAAGAAATCGTGGAAAAGTTAGGCTTACTGATGAATCAAAGCCCGACGTGGAACTGGTGAGTAAGTATAAGAATCGGGTGAATAGTGAAGGGTGAAGGGTAAATCGCAATATTTTGCCCATTGCCCATTGCCTATTACCCATTGCCTATTGCCCATTACCTATTGCCCATTGCCCATTACCCATTACCCATTGCCCATTGCCTATAACCTATTACCAATTCACCATTCAAATTTTTATCCCGAAGCAATGACCAGGGAAGAATTACTGACGGAATTGAAAACCAATACCTGGGTAATGATAAAACCTTCGCCCATTGAAGGGATCGGTGTATTTGCAATCCGGGATATTCCCAAAGGATGCCGCAGGATGTTTTCAACTGATGAAAGAGAACCGGATGAATGGTTAAAGATCTCCCGGGCAGAAATTGATCTTTTACCTCCCCATTCCAAACAATTGATTGAAACCTATTGCCTTTATGATGATGAAGCTTATTTTGTACCGGAATACGGCTTTAAAAAAATGGACCTTGTTAATTTCCTCAATCATTCTGATACTCCGAATATAATTTCTATAAATGAAGGTGAATTTTTTGAAACGATAAAAGATATTAAAACCGGGGAAGAACTGGTTATTGATTATGGTGGGATTGTAAATTATTAGGGATATTGGGTTTTCTGTTTCTGTATCTGTTTTTGGTTTTCCGTTTTTTAATCCCGGAAACTCCTTATTTTACGCAGCTCCGGGGCTGGCACCACATTATACCAGACCTAATAGGTTTTAAAAAACTATAAGGTCTTTCCAGGAGTATTTTTCTATAAAAGGTTGACAACTCCGGCCACCATTAAGAATGCACTTCTGCATTTACCGCTTTTAATGGCATCTGCAATCAAAATAATCTTCGATGCTGGAAAACAGGAATAAAACAAGAACAGAAAACTTTCTTATTTGAATAAGAAGTAAGCAATAATAAGTGTAATGATCACATTAAACAACTGCGCAATCAGGAACGCATACATCGGTTTGCGGTTATCAACCTTCAATAAATCGGAAAACTTTGTTTCGAGCCCGATACTTGTAAATGCCAGTACAAACCATAAAGACTGAATGTTCTTTAACCCATCTTTTATTTCAACAATCATAGCAGCATTTAATATAAAAGAAAATAACAGGGAGGCTACTATAAAACCCAGAACAAATTTTGGAAACCGTTCCCAGATAACCAGTAGTGTAGGCTTCGCGGTTTCACCATCTGTGGCCTTTTTATTGTAAGTCCAGTAAACAGATATGGCAAAAGCAGCGATCCCCAGTAATACATTTTGTGAAAACTTTACAATAGTACTTATCTTTAATGCTTCCTCTCCTACAAGGGTTCCTGAAGCAACAACGGCACCCGTAGTATCGATGCTTCCGCCCAGCCATGCACCTGTAACCGCTTCTGAAAGGCCAAGCCACCGCGCTATATAAGGCATACAGATCATCATCGGGATGGCACAGATCAATACAAGTGATATAACATAGGACAGTTTTTTTGCATCACCCTTAATGGCACCCGCAGTGGCGATCGCCGCAGATACACCGCAGATGGAAACCGCACTGGAAATCATCATCGTGAGCTCGCTGTCGATCTTCATTTTTCTGCAAATCCAGTAAGCAAAATACCAAACGGAGATCACTACTACAAGCGCCTGCAATAAACCATAGGATCCCGCTTTTAATATATCGGAAAATATGATCGTTGTGCCCAGTATTACCAGGCCGGTCTTTACAAATAATTCAGTTGATAAAGCATTCCGAAACCATCCGGGCAATTTGAACAAATTACTAATGATCAACCCTAGCGCCAAACTAAAAATAACCGCTTCAAGGTTGAGGGATTTCATTGCTTTATTGCCGGCCAATACCAGTGCTAATACAGTAATCACATACACCAGTGGGAATGTATATAAAAAATATTTTACCGGCCTGGCGGTCAGCAGTATACCAATAAGGGCAATACCAAGCAAAAATAAGAACTGTATCCCCATTTTGGAAAGGTTAACCGGTTCGAATATTTTACCCGCCAGATCGTTTGTATTGCCCCAGTTGTAAACCGGGCTTACCGGCCTGACGCCGGTAATAGCTAACCCGATAATTAAAAACCCGAGTATAACTACCACCCAGTCTTCCGGTATTGAAATTTTGGTTGCTGGCCTCAACATGGATCGTTTTATAAATATTCAGCAATAGAAAGTATAGGGCTACAGTCGCCTTTTATTTCCTTCTTATGAATGATTTGGCTGACAAAGTAAAATTATTTTAATTGAAATCATTCATTATAAATATGATTTTAATTCAGAATATCCGCCGTTCCTTAAGCGCTAATGGCGGTCATGCTGTGGTATCGTTCCAATTGAATTTCTAATAAGTTCTTGTAAAATTTCCATTTGAAATTATTCAGTTCATCAGCGACTGCAAATGTAAGGTCGGTCAATTCTGTCAGTTCCTCATTATGGAACTGCTCGTTTGAAAAATAGGCGTACGACCTGTTTCTAAAAGCGGTGACCCTATCCAATAATTTTCCTTTGGTACCAGGGCCGATATAGTTTTCTTCTATGAACCTGCTGAAGAAATTCTTTATTTTTTGTTCTTCATTTTCTTTCATTCTTTCAATGGTTGATATAATGTACCTTATATCACATTTTTCGCTGTAGAATGGTTTCAGGATTTGTAAAAGTTTATTGACTACTGTTGTATAATTCTCATAAACAAGTTCAAATGATTGATATTTCCTGTATTCCAGGATAAGTGTTGAGTCTGTTTCATCAACCTGATGAAAAAAAGACAAGGCTTCTTTCTCAATTTCATGCTGCCTGTTGCGGAGGGATGCTATTTCTTTTTCCAATTGAATGATGACCTGGTCGCAATCTGATGATAAAAATTTTTCCCCGTCAAAATCAAAGCTCTTGATATCTATATGTTTCTCTTTGATGTTTTGAATGGTCGTAAGATCAAGCTCATTACTTGTGAGCGCTTTCTGTATCAGGCGGCATTCATCCGTAAATAATTCTTCCATATTCGTTGATACAGGCATTTTTGCGATGGCTTCAATGTTCCATCCGGCCGTATTGAAAAACCGGTTATCGTAAAACCCTTTGTATGCTTCCGGAAGTTTGTTTGATTCTCTTTCATTTTTAAACCAATCCTCAAAAAAAAGTTCATCTTTCACTTCTAAGTTCTCCTGCATTATTGATTCCCCATAGAGCATTTTGGTCATTTGTTGCTGCAAACCGGAGGCATTTTCAAATACGGTCCAGGCACTCGTATTGACCGGATCAGCGGTGATATCCAGTTTTTCAAGATGGTTTTTTCTTTCTTCCAATGTGGGATGGCTGGCCCACTGGTTTTTAAAATTGACCCTTGATCTTGAAAAGGATTGAATAAAATGAAAAGGAACTTCGGGGATCCCTTCATTAATCCCGAGGTTATTGTCCCTGGCCAGTCTTTGAAATACAGAAAGCTGGTAGCTAAACAAATTGGTTGAGACTTTTTTCTCTTTTAACCATTCGCCTGCATTACTTAAAGCTGTGTTATAACATTCCCCGGCCAGTTCAATCTTGCTTAATGCGCTAATGAGGTTATTGGCTCCGGCTACACTGGCAGCAACCGCATCTGCATGAAATTCCATCTCCCTGCTCAATCCCATGTAGTTCTTATTGATGAAGGTATACATACCTTTCAACACCGATTGGATCGCCCTTGCAATATGTACAGTGGCGGCGGCGAAAAACGCAAAGTACCCGCTTACTTTTCCCCAGGAGTCAAGAAAATTGGTATAACTGTTATTGTCATACAACATGTTATAAATGATCTTGTTAACATTATAGGTAAAACTGCCGAGCTTCATGCTACGCTGGCTGAAATGCCCGAATTCGTGCGCCATTACCGCCTTAAATTCACTGATGTTCACGCTATTTACAAAGCCAAGTCCGATCTCCAGGTTTTTGCGAACAGGAAGGAACATACTCCAAAAGCTTGAATTGTAAAAAACAGCCGCATTCACATCTCCTGAAATAAATATTTTTTTTGGAAAAGGAGTATTCGTTTCCGTTGTAAGGTTCCTGATAAATGAAAACAAGCCTGGCTGGTCAACTCCGGTTACCTCTATCCTCAAAGCATTTTCATTTTTTGAAACGGAAAACACAAATTTAACCAGGAATACAAAAACTGCGATCCCAAGCCCCATCAGGCCCAGGCCGATCATTATTGTAAAAAATGCCGGTTTTGCCACAATAATGGCTACACCTGCATAAAAGCAACCCAGTACCAAAACTATAGACAAGGCTACCAATAAAAGGTAAACGATTAAGAAAAGTAGGATAGAAATGATGACCGTACTTACCTGCTTCCTGAAAGCAACGCCTGGTTCAAGTTTTTTTGGATCAAATTGTAATGGAGAAGATGGGTATAATGACTGGTCCATAAGGAGGAATATTTTTCAAACTTAAGTAAAAATGCCTGTAACTGATTATAACGATATTTTTATTTATTTATTTTCTTCCGAAAACCTGACATTTCTATTGAAGCCCCTTTAATTAAATCAGAAGCTGTTTAAATTTCATTGAGCAGATTTCAATATAGCCTGTGCGTGGCAGGTGACAGTACTGAAAGGTTGACTTTTTACAATAACCTGCAGTATCTTACTAAAATGATTCCGTCATTAATGCAAATTCACATATAAGTGTCGCTCCTGATTTCGGTCGGTGGGGCGCGACCGAGGCTGGGCCGTGGTTGGTGTCCTCACAAACCACCTGTTGCCGCCATAATTTGGAATGCACCCCCCGGAAACTACACCAGGAAGATTCTTATTTAAAAATGCTATGTTTGCCCGGCAATAAACATATTTCCTGCCAGCTTAAATGAAACCCCCAAATGACAGATAAAGGAATAACCGGAATAATACTAATCATAGCAAACATCCTCTTTTCCTATAAAGGATTTACCAACCAGCTTTTCTTTGAAGGCTATAAATTTGAAGTTGATAAAATTCTTGTAAACAAAGATTATAAGCGACTTATTACTTCAGGCTTTTTACACGTAGGCTGGACGCATCTTATTTTCAATATGATCAGCCTTTTTGTATTTAGCGGAAGCATTGAAAGTAGTCTTGGCGGACTGCAATTCATTGTTATATATTTCGCAAGCCTGGCAGGTGGGAACCTACTTTCTTTAATTGTACACAAGCAACATGGCGACTATAGCGCAGTTGGAGCATCTGGTGCGGTTTGCGGAGTCATATTTGCATCCGTCACTTTATTTCCCGGACTTGGAATTGGATTCTTTGGCCTTCCCTTTTCTATACCGGGCTGGATTTATGGTATTTTGTTTGTTCTTTATTCAATTTATGGCATAAAATCAAAAAAAGACAATATCGGACACGAAGCGCATTTAGGCGGTGCATTGATTGGTATGACTGTGGCGCTTATTATGAATCCTGCCGCATTTGCGGAAAACTTGCTCACAATTTTGATTATTGTTGTACCAACAATGGTTTTTATTTCCGTGATTATTCTGAAGCCTCAATTTTTATTAATCGACAATTATTTCTACAAGACCCACCAAAATTATTATTCGCTTGATCATAAATACAATGCTGAACAAAGAAACAGGCAAAGGGAGGTTGACAGACTTTTAGATAAGATAAATAAGAAGGGATTGGACAGTTTAAGCAAAAAAGAGAAGCAAATACTTAAACAATATTCTCAAAAATTACGGTAAATATAAGCTGTAAGGGTTCATCAACTTTTATCATAGTATCCACGCACAGGGATTGCAAACTCACTTCTCTTTTAGGTTACTTTAAAAATGCAATATTATTAATAAGCAGGCACAGAAAGACCATGTTGCGATGTCCACGCCTCATTCCTGCACACGGTGGATCATCCGGTGAATAAAACTTTTCCTGCCTGCTAATAATAAAATTTGATTATATTAGTAATATTCTTTTGTCTTCAAACCCGGGGTTTCTATGGATATAAATATTTTTTTGGCTTCGTCTTTTGATCTAAAGGAAGATCGAAATAAATTTCAGCTATACCTGACTCAATTGAATGAAGTGTGGAGTAAAAGAGGTATTAGTTTTAAACTGGAGATATGGGAATATTTCATTGACTCCATGTCGATAAACGGGTTACAGGAGGAATATAATAAAGTGGCAGGTGAGTGTGATATTTTTTTAATGCTTTTTTTTACAAAAGTAGGAAAATATACTGCCCAGGAATTTGAAACCGCCTTAAAGCAGGCTCAACTTAATAAAAAACCCCGTATTTACACTTATTTTAAAGAAGCCCTTATTTCAACCAGCCAGATCGATAAAGAGATTGTGACTATGCTTGAATTTAAAGAAAAGCTTACTGAACTTAAACATTATCCTACTGTATACAACAGTTTTGAGGACCTTCAATGGAAATTCAGTTTACAGTTAGAGAAAATTTATGGTAACAATAATAATTCTCTTAACAGTATAAAAAGCAAGAGTCAAATAGATAAATTGGTTATCGAAAGTGTTTGCATACTATTGTCACCTCAATCGGATGAAAACACGATAAATGATATAAATCAAAATTTAAACACATTAATAAATAAAGCTTCCGTATTTGCCAAAAATGCTGTTTACCAACTGGCGAAAGTAAACAGGCGCTCAAACAGGACAACTGAAAGAGACCTGATGGAAAGGTCTATCCCGATATTCAACGCCCTGATTGATTCGAATACAAGAAAAAACCTCCATTATTATTATGGGCAATTAGCGTATGCTTTGAAGGACCAAAATAACCCTGATTGGAAAATGGCAGAAGAAAATTTTGATACAGCAATTGCTATCCGGGGTAGTTATGAACCGGAATATTATTATGAATTTAACAGGGCGATTTGCAAAGTTCATCTTTCCAAACAGTCTGGAACAACATGTCGTGAGTTGATCCTGGAAGATTTGCGATATGCAAAACAGGGAATGGGAAACCAGTTTGAAAAGTTGAGAGAAGATAACGAGAACCGGGAATTATTCGACTGGTTGAATTTTAATGAAATTAATCTCTAAAAATTATAGATCCGGGTGATGAGTTATGGGTGATGGGTGAGTAACCGGCATCCTTAGTTACCTCCTTCCTGTACCACTAAATACTAATTTTGATACATCGTAAATTATCGGCTACAACCTTATAAAAAGTGTGAAAGTGGTAGAACTAAACTAAATTAAATTAAATCAATAAACCTGGCCAATGGAAAAGAAAAGAAGAGTTATTATTGCCGTATTGCTTATGCTGACAATTGGAAATTACACCAGACTGCACGGAAATGAAAATGTCCGGGTAATTCAGTTCTTATTAATATTTTTAATCGGGGCTTTGTCTGCACTACTAATAAATGAATTTGTCGCTTTATTCAGAGCCAGGCGAAAATAAAATCAAATTTTCATCTTTGGCCAGGCAATAAAAAAATTCTTATAAGGCAGTTATTCTTATTCCCCATCATTTCACTTTTGTTTTCCAAACCGGGATACATGCAATCTAAAACTGCAAACAAAATGCCTGCACAAATGTGCGGGATAGTATTATTCATTCCAATTCTATTCATTACCAAAATAAACATTCCCTGCGTTTACAAACCCATTGACAATTGCGTGAGGGCTACCTATCACATATTTATTTCCGGCAATACTGAGGGATTGTCCAAATAAATCACCATTACCGGGAAATTCAGATTGAATCAGGTTTGTCCGGGTAAATGTGTTTCCGGAAAAATTTTTATAAATATATACCGCCCCGATCCTGTCGGAATAGTAACTGCTGCCTCCATTTGGATATTCGGTACCACCCGGCGCTCCGACCAATAAAGTATTACCGGTTAAACTTACCGACAAGCCGAATGTGAGATTAGCTATCGATATAGATGTTGTGCCCGAAATTGGTTGTATCTGACCCGCATTGGGTACCACTTCAAAATTGGATATAAACAGGGATGCTGTGTTAGTCCAACTGGAACCAGTTCTTGTATATATAAATACGGAAGAGCTGGTATTAGAATACGTAGTGGCCCAGGGCGCGCCAATAGCCAGCATATTGGAAGAAATACTAAGGGAAAATCCAAATTGGCCTCTTGCAGTTATGCCCTGCAATTTTTGTTGAAAGTTCCATACCCCGCCTCCAAAGGCATAAATGTAAGCAGCCCCGGCATCCGCATAGGCGTAAGTAAGATTATCCTGTCCGGTAGCCCCAATAGCAACATAATCGGTATCCATGGCAATGGTGCTGCCGTAATAATCAGCGTTGCTTAAATCTGTCGGCGCCATGTTTTGTACAAATGCCCATGCGTTGCCGGTTTTCCTGTAACAATACACTTCCCCCCTGTCCGCCCCTACTGCATCCGAGTAAGGAATACCAATTGCTATACCGATTCCGGCACTATTATATGCACAAACACCGACAGACCAACCAAAATCCTCAAAAGCCTGACCGCCTGGCTGGCTGCCGCCACGCTGTGGATTTTGGCGGCTTT
>JBDTWP010000029.1:0-31191 GCA_040006615.1 Ferruginibacter sp. | reverse complement strand
CCGTTCCTAACGGAACGAAATAAGGATTTTGCTTAACTTAATGATTGTCCTGCGGGTTTAAATGTTTATTACTCTCCAATTAGATTTAATGACAACGGCTCTTTAATTTATCCAAAAATTTCGCGTCCTGGTGTTACATAATTAAATAGTCATAACACTAGTCCTTATTCCGGAGTTTACTATTCTTTCTGCTGTAGCCAAAATAAATAACAAAACCGATAGCCAGCCATCCAAATAATCTTACCCAGTTTGTCCAGCCCAGGCCAAATATCATCGCTGCACAAACGATGATACCTAAAACAGGAACCACCGGCACCCAGGGGGTTTTAAATTGTCTTGGAAGATCGGGTTCCGTTTTTCTTAAAATGATAACAGCGGCGCAAACCAGCATAAAGGCAAATAATGTTCCAATACTCGTCATATCTCCTACAATATCGCCCGGTATAAATGCAGCAAACAACCCCACTAATACTAAAATGATCAGATTGGCTTTATAGGGTGTTTTAAATTTGGGGTGGACAGCACTAAATACTTTTGGCAATAAACCGTCCCGGCTCATACTGTAAAATACACGGCTCTGGCCAAGCAACATAACCAGTATTACAGATGAGAATCCGGCAAGAATCGCTATCGTAACCAACTTGCTCAACCAACCATAGCCAGGCATAAATTTATCAATTGCAACTACAACAGAGGCTTCTTTACCGGTAGTTCTGAAAAATTCCACCGGTGCCAGCCCTGTTAAAACATGAGCGAATAAAATATATAAAACGGTACAAATGGCGAGGGATCCCAGGATCCCGAGAGGCATTGCTTTTTTGGGATTTTTTGTTTCCTGCGCTGCGGTACTTACCGCATCAAAGCCAATAAAGGCAAAGAATACTACCCCTGCAGCACCCAAAATACCCATTATGCCCCCAAAATTATGATTGATGCCCTGGTGATCAGTATAGGTGGAGGACGCAGGAATATAGGGCTCATGATTGGAAGGATTGATAAAATCCCACCCAAGGATAATAATGAGTATTACAATGGCAACTTTTGTAATAACAATAATTCCATTTACAAAAGCTGATTCCTGCGTACCTTTTATCAGCAACAAACTAAGCAGGGTAACAATTCCTAATGCAGGAAGATTTATAATACCATGCTCTCCTGTAATTACGGAAATTTCAAAAGGCGAGTGGCACCATCCATAGCCAATGGCTTTCCAGTGCAAAACATTTACAAATAAATTATTGAGGTATTCACTCCATGCTATACCCACGGTGGCGGCTCCAACTGCATACTCCAGCACCAGGTCCCAGCCAATTACCCAGGCAAGCAATTCACCCATCGTAGCATAAGTATAGGTATAGGCACTACCTGATATAGGTATTGAAGAAGAAAGTTCAGCATAACATAATCCGGCTAATGCGCAACCGATGGCAGCCACAATAAAGCCAATTGTTACCGAAGGCCCGGCGTTCTGGGCCGCCGCTGCAGCAGTTCTTACAAACAGCCCTGCTCCGATAATGGCACCGATACCAAGCGCTACCAGCGACCCGGCACTAAGTGTACGCTTTAATCCTTTCCCCGACTTCCCCGACTCCCCCGCTTCATCCAATAATACCTGGATTGACTTTTTTTCAAATAAACTCATACTGGTAGGTTGGTTTTGTAAATAATAATTGGAAAAATAAGCAATAAATTTTTAATTCTGCAACCACCGTTGTTTTTTTATACCAAAGAATGTATAACAAGTATTAAATATTATATTGTGAGCCTAATTATTGTGAATGGAAATTAAAACGACTAAGGGCAACCGGCTCACTTTATATATTGGTATTGCCCTGGTCGCTGGTATTATTGCCGGATTTATTCTTAATAAAAGTTATGTTGGTGCAGAAAATGCCAAAATAGCCAATGCGGAAGTACAGGGCAGGAATTTACATGATAAAATGAGACAATATGAAGTGGTGAAAGACAGTGTGGCGCTGAACAATTTACTCGTTATTCAAAAGGATATCATTATCCAAAAAAAGAAGGCGGAAATTGATTTGTTGGGCAGTGAAGACGAATCCCGTTCCTTTGCTGCCATCAAATTATTTTCAGATTCGCTGCAAAGGATCAATAACCGACTGGCTGCACTCACTGATACCGGGAATACTGCATATAAAGAATTGCAAAAGCAAAGAGCATTAATAGCCATTCAAAAAAATGACAACCTTACTGAAAGGGATAAAAAACTGGATTGGTTCACTATATTCGCGGATATTTTTCTCCGCCTAATAAAAATGATCATTGCTCCCCTGGTATTTACTACATTGGTAGTGGGGGTTGCGAAATTGGGAGATATAAAGGCCGTAGGGCGTATTGGCGGTAAAACGCTGTTGTGGTTTATCAGTGCATCATTGCTGAGTTTATTATTGGGATTGATATTGGTAAATATTTTTAAACCGGGTATTGCCATGCACCTGACCCTTCCTGATAATAGTGCCAGCTCCGGTATTGATAAAGCCGCACTAACCCTTAAGGATTTTTTCTTCCATGTTTTTCCGGCCAGTGTAATTGACGCGATGGCCAAAAATGAAATACTGCAAATTGTAGTGTTTGCTTTATTCTTTGGGGTAGCTGCAGCGGCAATGGGAGACATTGTAAAACCCGTAGTAAGGGCTTTGGATGCGATTGCACATATCATTTTAAAAGTGACGGGGTATGTGATGAATTTTGCACCGCTGGCCGTTTTTGGAGCCATGTCGGCGATCATTGCAAAACAGGGAATGGGCATATTAAAAACATATGCTGTTTTCATCGGAGAGTACTATTTCGGATTATTGGTATTATGGATATTTTTGATCCTTGCGGGTTCTTTATTCATTGGGAAGCGGGTACTTTATTTAATGAAAAGGATGAAGGAACCAATATTGCTGGCCTTTAGCACTTCCAGCAGTGAAGCGGCATTTCCAAAGACGATGCTCGAACTGGAAAGATTTGGATGCAATAATAAAATAGTGAGTTTTGTTTTGCCCTTAGGCTATTCCTTCAATCTCGATGGAAGTATGATGTATATGACTTTCGCATCTTTGTTTGTTGCACAAAGCTACGGGATGGTTATTCCTTTGGCAAATCAATTAACCTTGCTGCTGGTATTAATGCTTACCAGTAAGGGCATTGCCGGAGTGCCAAGGGCCTCCCTGGTAGTGGTAGCAGGAACCCTTGCTACATTTAACATTCCGGAAGCGGGCATCGCATTACTTTTAGGAATAGATCCTTTGCTGGATATGGGCCGGAGCGCTACCAATGTGGTAGGCAACAGCATCGCAACAGCGGTAGTAAGTAAATGGGAAGGTGAGTTGGGAGATGCCGAAAAGGATTAATTTTATGGCCATATAAAAATTGAAAGAATAATAAAAAGAACGAACCCATTTCATGAAAAAAATCACCCTTAGTTTTTGCCTTTTTGGTCTCTTATTTTCATTGCCTTTCCTGCTACAGGCAAAGCCTGTCAAATTAAAAATAGTCAATCAATACGATGTTTCAGTAGCAAATTTATCTGTTACTGAAAATGGCAGATCAACAGAGGTGGAGGAGTCAGCTGATGGCGCCTACATCTTAGATATTACCGGGTCTGATTCCCTGATACTGAAAGCCGGAAACTATCGTGACCTGACTGTGTACGCCTCGTCGCTGGTTGATGGGAACAGCATTGTAATGCACAAAATTTTTTCATGGAAAGATCTGATAAATCCTATGTTTTATATTGTGTATGGCGGATTGTGGTTGTTGCTCTTTATCATTTTCGCTGAAACAGGATTGTTTGCCGGTTTCTTTTTACCGGGTGACAGCCTTTTATTTGTTGCTGGTATTTATTCCGGAAACTTAGGGCATGAGTTTTTAAAATTGGTAGGAATGGGAGCAGTACATTATGACTGGCTCGATCTGCTGGTAATAATTGTATTGGTAACGATTGCGGGGATCCTGGGCAATACAACAGGTTATTGGTTTGGGAAAAAAATCGGACCGGCCATGTTTCACTGGAAAGACAATTTGTTATTCAAACAAAAATATTTATACCATGCGCAGGAATTTTATGACAAGCATGGCGGGGGTGCTATTGTGATGGCGAGGTTTTTGCCAATCATCCGCACTTTTGCTCCAATTGTTGCAGGGATCGTACAAATGTCAAAATCAAAATTTGCTTTTTTTAATATTATTGGTTGCGCTTCATGGGTAGCAAGCATGATCTTAGCAGGGCATTTTCTGCAACAATGGATATTCAGTCAATTTGGCTTCAACCTGAAAGAACACCTGGAATTGATAGTTATTGGCATTGTGTTGGTAAGCACTTTGCCAATTATCTTAAAACTGATTACCGGAAAAAAAACCAGTCAGACTAAGACTGCTTAATTCTTTTTATGCCAAAGTCATCAGGTTCCATTTTTAACATCACAGTTTTAGTAGCCGCCCTGGGTTATTTTGTGGATATCTACGACCTGCTTTTATTTCAAATTGTGAGGGTGGAAAGTTTAAAAGATATGGGCTTTACAACTGCCCTTGTTAAATCCGAAGGAGAATTTATCATAAGTGTACAGATGATTGGCCTGCTGGTGGGAGGCATTATATGGGGTGTAATGGGTGATAAAAAGGGCCGGTTGAGTGTTTTATTCGGGTCCATTGTTTTGTACTCCGTTGCCAATATCATCAATGGATTTGTGCAAACCCCGAATCAGTATGCGCTCACGAGATTTTTTGCGGGTATTGGTTTGGCCGGTGAGTTGGGTGCGGGTATTACACTGGTTTCAGAATTGGTTAGTAAAGAAAAAAGAGGATTGAGTACTGCCTTTGTTGCCGGAATAGGTATTACCGGAGCTGTAGCCGCCTATTTTATCTCCAGGAATTTCAACTGGCGTACCTGTTATTTTATTGGTGGAGGTTTAGGATTTTGCCTTTTGCTGCTGCGTATATCCGTGTTCGAGAGTGGTATGTTTAGTAAGTTGAAACAACAGAATGTGCAACGGGGAAACTTTTTTATGTTTTTTACCAATAGACACCGTTTCAAAAAATATATACTGGCCATATTGATTGGTCTTCCTACCTGGTATGTGATTGGAATTTTGGTCGCATTTTCCAATGATTTTGCTGCTGCCTTCGGTTTTTCGGAAGAGGTATTACCCAAAAAAGCGACCATGTATGCGTATTTATCGATAGCAGGTGCAGATGTGTTGGCTGGCCTCGTAAGCCAGTGGCTGAGGAGCAGAAAAAAAACGCTATTCATTTTTTATATACTGACCATTATTTCAATGATCTTTTATTTTACACAGCAAAATGGTACTGCGGCGGGAATGTATGTGATTTGTGCGGCATTGGGTTTTAGTACCGGGTTTTGGGCAATTTTTGTGACCATCGCCGCAGAACAATTCGGGACTAATTTGAGGGCAACAGCTGCTACTACGGTGCCAAATATGGTCAGGGGAGCTTTGCCTTTATTATTCCTGTTATTTAAAGGATTTCAATCTTTAACGGGTAATTACATCACTGCCGGATGGATAACGGGTTCAATAGTGATGGTAATTAGCCTGGTAGCTGCCTGGTTTACAGAAGAAACTTTTGGCAAGGACTTAAATTATGTCGAGAACTAATAAACTTGAATGGTAAATGGTCAATCTTCAATTTTTCAACAGTCACCATACACGCTTTCCTCCCTGTTAACAGAAAACTAATTATTTCAAAAATATCGGCAAAACGCAATAATTGTGATCATGGACCGTATATTTCCTGTATGAACAAAAAATTATTTCTCATTGCCGCTGGTTTTCTTTTTTCGATAGCGTCCTATTCACAAAAATTAAGCGTGGCGGTTAATTATGTAACAAATGATGGCACCCCCAATAACAATATCATTTACTACCAGCCCAATCAGTTGCTGGTCTGGGATGATTTTAGAGGAAAGCCTGTTGAAGGTACTGATGCTGTAGCTATGACGAGTGCGGGCTTTAGCTTAAAGCTGGCGTTCCGTAATGATGAAAAAACTTCACAAATAGTGATCAATGTAAATTGCAGTTTTTCAAAAAGAGATTCCTGGGTAAAAGCAGGGAACAAAACGGCCTATATTCTTAACCACGAACAAAAGCACTTTGATATTGCCTATATCCATACGCTTTTATTTATACAAAATCTGAAAAACGCCCGTTTTACCAATACCAATTATCCTGAAGTTATTGAAAGGATTCACAATGAAACCGCTGCTGCTATGAATAAAATGCAAAATCAATATGATGTGGAAACCACTCACAGCAAGTTGCCCGAAAAACAGGCGGAGTGGGATGAAAAAATCAGTAAACAACTGGCAATGTCTTTTAAAGAATAATGGTTACATTCCTCATTTTAATACATGAGACGCACCTGGTAAATAGTTGATACCTTACAATGAATTAAACCTCCCCGGTCTTATTTTTCCGGTCTGATCACAACAGGACCCAGAAGCCCTGCCGACATCACCTGGCTTTCTTTACCTTTAAACTGACTGTAGCGTTTGTCACCATTCTTCGCTTTGCCGATAAAATCATTCAGTTGACCAGGTGTTACATGAACTTCGATGGTATTGGTTCCGGGTTTCAGGAACCTGGTAATGTCAAGCAGGTATGGAGAATAAATCCGCTTCCCGGCAAACGCTTTATTGATATAAACTTCAGCTGTAAAACAAACTTTGCCTAGATCTAAAAAGCTATGCCTGGAAGAATTGCTTTGTTCCCAAGGAAAAGTTGCCATATAAATTCCCTCAGCAGAAGAAAATTTGAGTAGGTTATGATTCTTCCAGTCAAATAATGAGCTATCTTTTATTTCCACACTATCAACTTTTATATTCCATTTGCTAATCGCAAGGATCTCTTCTTTTGGATTGACAAGAACCGGGGAAATTGTCAATATGCTGTCTGCAATATTATCGTTTGCAGAGGCAAATAATAGAGCGGATCCATAGGGAGGAAGCTGGTAAGAAATAGTGGAACCACTGTTTTTTATAGTTGTTCCTGCTTCAGGATCCATCCAATAGCTACTTTTAAACTTTTTATCCAGGGTTACCGCAAATGTTTGCCAATGTTCACTTTTATTCCAAATAAAATGAATGCGGCTGCCATCACTCATTTCCCGTTGTACCTGACGGGTAAAAGAGTAGCTGTCTTTAAACTTAACAGGTTGATGCAACTTTTTCAGCCAGTCATTCAACTCGCTTGTTTGTTGCAGGTAACTGCTGTTTTTAGCCTTTGATGCTGCTGCGATGCTCTCTCCGGTTTTTCGATCATTGGCCTTCCAGTTTAAAAAAGAAGGTTGTTTAGCGGGCAAACTACCAGTAATAAGTAAAAGCATGCCTTTAGCGGCAAGCAGTTTTATTTCCACAGCGGTATTCAGTTGAATAATGGAATCGTTTGCCAGTATAAGTGCGTTGAACAAATTACCACGAATATTTATCCTGCCATTCTTTTGTAATTTAGCCTCCTGTATTGAGGCATCATTTACCCATGCCCAAGCTATACCCCGGGCTTCTAATTGATTGATAAAGGGATACACTTCCCGGGCCCATGCTACTTTTACCGGATCGGGAAGTTCTTTTGTTTTTGGTTCTGGCAAAGGTGGTTCCACCCCTTCAATGTAGCCCTGGGCTAATACCTCTTCCTCATTATCGGGTACTCCTTCTACATTGAGGAAGGGATAATAAATCAGGACATCTGCATGCGGCTTGCCCGAACGCAACGCATACTGCACCCTGTTAACGTATTCATTCACTTCTTTTTGATCTTTCCAGAAGATATTGCCCTCTCCGAGGTTTGAAGCAAAATTGATACTGCCCAGGAGTGGTGACGAAAAGGGATACCAACCTTCAGGTCCTAACTTTTCCGAAGTGTAACGATAGGGAACTCCATGGTAGATTACCTGGTTTACGCCGGCCGAAAATAATTTGTCAACTGCCATTTTAATTTTTTGCGGAGTAGTCATATAACCTCTGTTTGAGAACACTACTGACTCTGCTGATACAATTGGCCGGTTGTATAAATAAGCACCCGAACTCATAATCTTTAAATTGGCTTCGGTCCCAAGCATGCTTTCTGTCTCTGGAATTGACGCCAAACCGGCCATCGCGATCATGTCCATGTTCAAGCCATAAGCCTGTGTGCGATGGAGCAAGCCTTGTTTTTCCATCCATACCCTGCTCGTTTTGAAAAAGTGCTCGCCTAAAAGCTCTCCCAGGGTAATATCGTAATCGTAACGCAACCGCCAGTCCTGCTCTGAAAAAGAAAATGCAGGCTTTGCATTCGGCCTCATAAAGGCCACAAAGTTATAACCCCTCTGCATATTTGCAGGAAGCCAGGGAGTAACGTCGTAGCCCCTTTTCTTTTTGAAATAAGCGATGAAATCCGGAGCGTAATGCCTGTTGGCCTTAAACTCATAACTGTCATTGAAGATGGCCCGCATTGGATTTCCAAAGTACGGTTGCAATCCGGTTTTTGCACCAAACAAATGATTGTACAATTTGAGTACTTTCACAGAATCAAAATGATCCACAACCGGCCCTTGCTTTTCTGCGGCAGCAATATTGGTTTTTTCGCCACTCGGAATAGCCCAAAATGCAATTACCTTCCATTGCCCAACGGGAAAGGTGTAAGTAAGCGTGTCATTATGAACGGAATTTGTTACTACTCTTGCAGATGCCGCATCTAAAAGATCTGTTTCGGTTTCATCTGAAGCGATTTTGACGCCCAATCTGGATATTACGACTGCCTGCAAGCGGGAAGGAACGGTCGTCTTGTTGTTAGCCTGCGGAAGCGGAACAGACAATTTTTCACCACCGCGTACCGTGACGGCCCCGAATTCCAGGGAAAGGAATCCATCTTCAGGTTGTAAAAACGGACCGCCAGGAGGCCATCCGCTACCGTTAGTGACATCGATAATCATGTGGCGCCTCCGTGCTTCTTCCATTACTGTTTGGAGGTTTTCATAATACGCAGGCGTATCCCAACTTGTAACCTTCTTCCGCTCTTTTTCATCCATCACAGGTATTGCCAGATTCAGCGGTTGAATTTCTACTCCGGCAAAACCGTTATCAGCAAAAAGATTGATCTCTCTTTTCAATTCTTCTTTTGTAACATTGTTACCGGGCCACCACCATCGGGCCATGGGACCAAAGGATTGGGCTGGGTTTCTAAAGATTGCCGGATTAAAATCATAGGGCTGAAACCAGGAAAGCGTATTGTTTTTAATGATTCGGGGTAACGTCTTTGTTTGAGCTATCGATTCTATAGAAAGTATAATTAGAAATAGTACTTGTATTTTTTTCATACGGGATTTCATTTATATCTTAATTATATTTTTTCCCTCCTTTAAAGCATTGCTGCTCCCCTTCCAGATAAACCGGCCTGTTGTTTTTGGGGGAAGATTGATTTCAGCATGGATATGCCCGTTGATTTCATTGTACTTAACATCAATCTTTCCATTAGGATGCGGCACTTCTCCGCGAATGGCTTTAAGAGCCCCCAGATGTGGTTCAATTCTCACTTTTGTAAAGCCGGGAGCATCACTATCAATCCCAAGTATGGTTCTGAAAAATTCAATATTCGGACTAGCGCCCCAGGCATGACAATCGGAACGGGCCATATTTACATCGGATATTTCCGCCCAGGTAGTTAGCCCCATCTGCATATTTTCCCTCCATTTATCCAGCCACGCCAGGTAATCATTGCCAAGCCCTGCTTTCACCAATGCCTGGTGTAAATAATATTTGAAATAAATGGATGCAGGCGCAAGGCTGCTATCGGCTATTAGTTTTTTTGCGAGTGAAGTAGCCTTTACTCCCGAAATCACACCAGTAAGAATCGCTAAAGAATTGCTGTGCTGTGAAAACACATCTTTTGCCTCTGTATCTGCATACAATTGCGTGCGTGAATCCCAGTATTTTTTTTGTATGGTTTGTTTCAGTTTTGCTGCTCTTGCACTATATATGCGATAAAAATCCATTAAACCCATTTTTTTCTCCATTTCTGCTGCAAGCTGGTAAGTCCAAAGCAATTGAAGGTCGAGCATTGCAGATTCGCCATTTATACCTACCGGCGCCATGCCGAAATTCCATCCTTTCTTTCTTTCTACCCAATCGGTAAAAGTCCAGTAAGGTACATTCTTTAAAGAACCATCCGGTTGCTGATAACGTTCAAAAAAAGAAAGAACCTGGCGTTCTCCCGGCAATTTATCTTTTATAAAACTGTTGTCAGGCCGGTACATCCAGTAATCATGGAGCATGCCTATCCACCACAAAGAAAACGTGGTGATTTGCTGGGGCGAATTGCCGGGGTAACGGCTTAAGGTAATTCCCTCTGCCATCCTGGAGTGATCCATTAGGTTCAGTGCATTTCGTACCAGCCGGTCATCGCCACTATTATATAGTGAAACCATTGCCTGAATTCGGGTATCACCAATATATTGCAACTGTTCATAATAAGGACAATCCATGTAAGTTTCAGTTGCACAAAGTCGTGCGGTGCGCCAGCCGATCTCAAGTATTTTTTCCAACGCTGGATTTGCTGCTTCAAATTTTGCATTTTGCTGAAAAGGATAACCAGTGAACGTACCGTATATATCTTCTAAAATCAAGGGCTCCTCCCGGGTATAAAATTTTAATTGAATGTAGCGATATGTTCTCCACCACAGTGGTGTGTATTGCTGTTCATTACTTCCGTTTGAAATGATGCTATCTGTTTTTCCAATAAATGTTTTCCCGTCTGTTTCATTGCGATTCCCTTTAGATATCTCAGGAATCCAATCTGCTTTAAGGTTTTCATTCTTATAGTTAAAAAGTGCTTCTGCATACCCCATAGAAATGCCGGCATTTTTGCCACGGCTGAAAATAATTGTTGGATAAGCATTGGTTAAAATAGCCTGGTCCAGTAATAATGTTGCTTTGGTATGAGCGGGAATAGTAATACTTGTCTTAATACCAGGAAAAGTAGCAGGAACTATTATCCCTTCTGCTTTTCGCAAGGTGCTTAACCGCTGCATCGTCATTTCCATTTGCGGAATAGGCGAGGGCACTAACATCCAGCCACCTGAGTTGATAGCTGCCTTTTTGGGTAAACCGGGGCTAATTACCTGAGCTGCTTTCCAATTTCCATCATCATAGTCTAAACTTTCCCAACCCCTGATATTATAATTCATATCCACAAATTCTGAGGGGCCCGCTACATAATAACCGGGTACTTTAACGGGCAACGGATGATAGCTGCTGTCTTTAATAATCTTCCAGCTACTATTTGTATTTACCAATTGCTCAGCCGCTGTATTTCCCTGCATAATAAAAGCAGTGAGATAAGAAATTTGTGCTACAGGTTTTTGAATGCCATCATTCCATACCAACGCCGCCAATGTATTTTTACCTGTTTGCAGATATGGAGCTAAATCTATGGTTTCAAAATTCCAGAAGTAAAGGTCGCCACGGGCAGGGCCTTGCAGCACTTGTCTTCCATTAATAAAAAACTTGTACCGGTTATCGGCAGACAAATGAACAACAAAAGATTTTGGTTTATCTGCAAGCTCAAAGCTCTTTCTGAATTTATATACACCATACTCATTTAAAGCTGTACTATTGGTTGATTGGGTTGGTATAGTAACCCACTGTGCCTTCCATTGACTTTGCAAAATTGACGGATTAATTTGCTGGGCCATTGGTGTAAATGACAGCAATAACCCACTAGTGACGATTACCACCTTATGAATACCAGTTAAAAGAACAGGAAGCTTTGATTTCATCCTTATTTTATTTTTTATTGATGATTCTATCTGTTGCTTTAATGAATTTTTATATAAAGAACCATTCTATAATTTATCACTATTACGAAACAAGAAAATTAATTAAGTTTTCAGGAATGTGAGCTTATTTAACGCCGCTCACATACTATTCCCCAATTAAAGTCGTTTCCAATCTTGATCTCATTCATTTTTAAATTTAGCATCATTCTTATAAAATCTATTCCACTTTAAATCCTAACCCCTGAATATATCCTTTGTTCGGAAAATTATTTTTAAACAATGCATTTTCTAAAAACTCATTCAATGCTTTTTGCAATTTAATTCTATCAGGCATATTCTTTCGCATTTTCTCATAAGAACTACGGTCACTTTTGGCGTATTTGATAATCAACAAATAGTCCTCCGGCATTTTGAAGTTCATTGTTCCTCTCGTATCGTCCATTTTTTTATAAGGCCAATATGCCCAGTTAACTTCGTTGCTGTCAAGAAGAGCAGTACATTCCCTGTTCCATTCATCCGTATTCTCTCCTGTTTCACCCATATAAACAGGTACATCGTGGTTGTCCCTGAAATCAAGATATGGTTGTATGGCTTCCTGCTTAACAGGGAAATGATATTTGTGGAATTCATATACCACGTTATTGTCCAATATCTTTTCAAATACCCCGAAATCCATCGCCCAAAGAGATCCGGTTAAAAAGAGGGCGTGCTGATTATCCACTTTTCTAATGTCTGCAACCATGCGTTGGTATAGCAAAAAAAGCCTGTGGTTATAATCAGGTATTTCATTTGTAAAATAACTGGCGAGTGGTTCATTAATTAAATCGTAGCCAATTACAACAGGTTCGCTTTTGTAACGCTTTGCAATTTTAACCCAAACCCCGCTCATTAAATCCTGGCTCGATTTGCTAAAAAAAAGCCAGGGGTAGCCAGGACTATCATCTATATTATACCCTGTTTGCCCACCGGGTGCACAATGCATATCCAACAGCACGAATAATTTCTCCCGGCGGCACCAATTAATGACACGATCAACATATTCAAACCCGGCATTGCGTTTGCCCATGTACAAATCGTTCGTAAACATTTTGTAATGAAAGGGCAATCGAATATGGTTAGCGCCAATGCGTTTGAGAAACTTTATATCAGCGTAAGTAATATAATTATCAAGGTATTTTTTCCAGAAAGAAGCAAGGCTGTCCGGGCCAATCATTTCCAGCAGCAGTTGATCGATTTGGTTTGGGGCGGTCACATCTCCCGTCTTAAACATATATCCTTCCGGCACAAGCCAGTTACCAAGGTTAACGCCTTTTAAAGTGATGGCGTTACCATTCGGTTCTAATATTTGTTTGCCTTTGGTCCTTGCCGCAGTACTTTTTTTGGACTTAAAATCCGGCACCTTTTTTTGAGCATCCGCAGCAAATGACAGCATTACGCAGCATGCAATCATTACTATATAAGAAAATCGAACCATTAATATAGTTTGTATTATTTTCATTTTACATACATTGTACTCATTATAAACCTATTGACTTTCTACAAGCATTGAGCAAAGGAATGTAATCGACAGCGTATTCAAAAACACAAGCAATTACAGGATACTTCACAACATTCACTAAATTGTTATGAAGTATCTTCTACTCATCTATTCAATTCCCGTTGATTTTATAATGTCTCCTGTAGAAACAGGAGACATTATAAACGACTACTTGCTTATTTGGTAGAAATTCAATTTACCTTTATCCCGATAAATATCAATGTTGGCTAGTAGCCGGGGTTTTGCGTAAGGTTTTTATTTAGCTGGATATCCTGTAAAGGAACCGGGAGTAAGAATTGGTGCTTATCTGCATTCACATTATAATTGAGATTTACATTGTTTGAATTCACCTGGCTGTTCATTAAAGTAACTAAATTAATAGTGCCATTTGCATCTGCACGAAGCAAGTCATTCCATCTGGTATATTCATGCACCAGTTCCAATCTTCTTTCATTAAGTATTGCTAATGCCAATGTGCTTTTTGTAGTAGCCGTCGTATTAGGCAAACCCGCTCTCGTTCTTATTTGGTTTAATAAAGTAGTTGCCGGCCCTGTATTCCCCAGTTGATTATTGGCTTCGGCTGCCAGCAATATAATGTCAGCAAGGCGAATCAGAATTAGGTTTTCCGGGCTTGCAAATCCATTAGGGTTCCGAAGCTTATTCATAAATGGAATAGGTGCCGCTGAATTCCATGCATTGGCCGGCATATTAAAGGAGGCACTGGTAAGCTGGTAGTTAAATGTTGCGTTATGTCTTGGTCCTGCATCGCCGGCTGCGTTAAATGCCTGAATCAGGTCGTAAGAAGCTATATCACGTTTTGGCCATCCATCTGAAGCGACGAAAGCAAAAATTTCTACACCCCATAAACTATATGGGGTACCACCAGAAGACACTTGCAGTTCGAAGATTGATTCTGAGTTGTTTTTATGAGATGCTCCCCATATATTTTCATAATTAGGTACCAGGGAATAAGGACCGGCAATAGCCTTATTACAATAAACAAGGCAGTTAGTATAGTCTCCCATTTGTGCATAGGTTTTTGCTAACAGAGCCTGGGCTGCCCCTTTTGTAGCACGGCCGGCTTGTCCTTTGTATGGTGCAGCCTCCAATACACTTTCCGCATATTTAAGATCATCAATAACCTGGGCATACACTTCAGATGCGCTGTTACGGGCAGGATAAAAATTATCTCCATTGGTTACGGAAAGGATAATCGGGCAGTCTCCCCATTGTGTAACTAACCAATAATACGCCATGGCTCTTAAATAACGGGCTTCTCCCAATATCTGCTCCTTACGGTTTGTTCCGGCCCAGGATGGATCATCAATAGGTGTAACATTGTCCGTAACTGCATTGGCAGCCGTTATATGTGAATAATATCCCTGCCACAAACCCTGTGACAGACTATTTGAAGGCGTGTAAGTAAAGTTTTCCAATGGATGCTCAGCATCCTGGTTATCGCCATTAATATAGTTATTGTCAGATCTGCCATCCGATAAGAAGAACTGGCCATATTGATAACCGCCATCTGTTACCATTTTATTGTACGCCCCTGTTAAAAGATTTTCCGCATCTGCAGCAGTCTTAATTGTTCCTGCGGCCAGGTTAGATTCAGGAGCTTTTTGTAGAAAATCCTTTTTGCACGATGCAAACAATGTTGCAAATACAATCGTAAAAATGAAATATGATTTATTAATTTTCATAACAATTATTTTTTAAAATTGAATATTAACACCTACTGTGAAAGTTTTTGCGGCAGGGTATGTACCCCTGTCGATACCAAGCGACATCAAAGAAGCCCCGGCGCCGGCGTTGGTAGCCTGGTTGTTTGTCCCCTGTCCGTACCCGTTCACTTCGGGATAATAGCCCTTATACTTAGTTATTGTTACAAAGTTTTGAGCTGTCATGTACAACTTAGCACCTCCCAGTCCCAGCTTTTTTATCCAATCGTTGCTGAATTGATAGCTAAGCGTGATATTCCTTAAACGAACGAAGGAGCCATCCTCTAAATAGTGTGAGGATATCTGGCTACGCAACAGAGACGCCGCAACTGAATTTGTTGTACCATTATTAAGCGCTCTTGGGATGTCAGTTTTGTCACCTTTCTGCTTCCACCTTTTCAATACAGCATCAGTTGAATTTGCATAGCCTGAAACTGATTCTGCTTCCATTCTTGTAGCATTATATACTTTATTTCCACCTACAGCATCTATCAAAAATGACAATGTAATGGGCTTATAACGCAATGTGTTTGAGAATCCAAGGGTGTAGGTAGGTAAAGCCGATCCCAGGTTAACCGGCTCGCTGCCATAAACGAGGTTGCCGGTTTCAGGATCAACACCGTTGGACTGGTATCCCCAGAAAGTACCTAAAGAATACCCATCTTTAATAATCTGAGTATAAATAGGTGCCCTGCTGCCTCCAATGCTTACTGCTCCGGTTTGAAATGAAATCTTTGGGTCTATACCGGAGATCAGGTTTTTATTAAAGGACATATTAAAATTGGTTGTCCAGTCAAAATCCTTCTTCCGGATCATATTTGCTTCAATGGTAAATTCAATTCCCTTATTGATATCAAAGCCTGGTAAATTAAGTGCGGTAAAAGCTCCACCGGTTGTTAAGGGTAATTGCTGTGTGAATATCATATTCTCTACTTTCTTATGATAGTAATCAAAAGAAAGGCTGAGATTACTATGCAGGAAACTTACATCAAATCCAACATTTACCTGCCGGGCAGATTCCCATTCCAAACCCGCATTACCAAACTGTCCGCTTGGGCTAATGCCCGGTGATGCTGCGCCACTGTTATAAGCATAAGCTGATCCGGCATTTAACAGGCTGTAAGAAGGATACAGCATGGTATAGGGAGGCAAATTCCCTGTTTTACCCCAGCCTCCACGAATCTTAAGGTTTTGCATCCAATTTACATTATCCATGAACTTTTCGTTGGATACCTTCCATCCGGCTGAAACCGCCGGGAAATTACCCCATA
Source organism: Ferruginibacter sp. (assembly GCA_040006615.1). GTDB lineage: Bacteria > Bacteroidota > Bacteroidia > Chitinophagales > Chitinophagaceae > Ferruginibacter. The sequence continues at coordinate 14,890 of JBDTWP010000029.1, read as the reverse complement.
CAACTTTATTACCAACTCTTGATGAACCATCTCTTCTAACGGTAGCGGTAAGTAAGTACCTGTCTTTATAAGAATAACTGAGTCTGCCGAAATAAGAATTTGTTGACCATTGATACCTTGCGGTACCCACTTGAAAATTACCACTTGCTCCATTTAATGTTTGCACAGCGTTGGTTGCGAAACTAGTACCATACTGACCCGATGTTGCTATTTTTTCATTCAATGCCGAAGTACCTGCAACAACATCTATGGAGTGATTCCCCATAATTTTTGAATAACTCAGCGTATTATCCCAGGCCCATCTGAAAACCTCTGAATAATTACTTCTGCCCTGACCGCCGGATGATATCCCGCTTAGACTGCTGTATGGATCCAAAAACCAGTCATATTTAGAATTTCCAACACTGGCATTAAACTGGCTCCTGTATTTAATTTCAAGTGGAAGCCTGATCTCAGTAAAAACATTTCCCAATAAATTATTCCCAATTGTTTTATTGGTGTTACTATAAATATTGGATAATGGATTTTCACCTGAATAAAAATTGCTAACTCCATAAACACCTGGTATAGGTGCTCCGGCAGGCATCGTTACAGGTATATATTCAGGTGTTACCAGTGCACTAATTACCACTCCTCCAAAATTGGCAGAGGCGTTATCAGTGACCGTTCTTTGGTCCGTTCTGTTGTAATTAAAATTGGCACCGATTTTAAGCCAGCTATTGGCACTCTGTTCTATACTTAGTTTAGCTGAATATCTTTTAAAATTTGAACCAACAATGATTCCATCCTGGTCTAAATATCCCAACCCCAGATAAAAAGTGCCTTTTTCTGAACCTCCGGAGGTGCTTACGTTCACGCCTGTTTGCATTGCAGTATGGTAAACCAGGTCCTGCCAGTTATTATTAGTCATATTGAGATCATAATAAGGAGCAATGACAGGAGCTGTTCCATTAATCTCTGTTTGCAATGCCAGCCATTCTGAATTGTTTAAAACCGGCAGCTTCTTAACTATTTGCTGCGATCCCGTGTAAACATTCACTTCTGTTTTCGGCTTACCCTTTGTTCCGCGCTTTGTGGTAATGATAACAACGCCATTTGTAGAGCCTGCCGCGCCATAAATTCCCGCAGCAGAAGCATCTTTTAAAACACTGATTGATTCTATACTATTTGGGTCAATCGCTTTTATATCATTTGCCAGTACCCCATCTACTACATACAATGGTTCCCCTCCATTGGGTGATCCTATACCGCGAACTCTAACAGACAAATCTCCTCCCGGGCTTCCTGAGGGAACTGAAATTTGAACGCCTGCCGCTTTACCGGTTATTGCTTCTACAGCACTAACCATTGGCCTGCTCGACACATCTTTTACATCAACAATTGATATCGCAGAGGTAATGTCTTTTTTCCTTTGATTTCCGTAGCCTATTACAACTACTTCATTGAGTTTTGTCAGAGAAGGTTTCAACTCAATATTGGCAAGATTATTATTGCCATTTACTGTCACCTGCTGTTCCAAATAACCAACATAGGAAATTTCAAGGGTTATATTTTCATTTTCGGCATTGATAGAAAAATATCCATCCTTTGTTGTTGTCGTAATTTTAGCTGTGCCTTTTACCTTTATGGTTACGCCTTCAAGGGGATCGCCTTTTTCATTTAAAACCCGTCCTTTTATATCTATTGATGACAGCGCTTCTTCACCTGATCTTTCTGCAAAATTCTTGTCCGTGATGATTGCAATCGTTTTACCACTGCGTTTGATCAGGATATTTTTATCTGCCTGCTCAAACAATAATCCCGTATTTCGCAGTATATCACTTAATGCCTGTGCAACGGTAATCTTGTTCCCGCTATAGGAAACATTGTCAACTCCATTGACATCGTCGGACAAATAAGTGAAATGAAATGAAGTTTGTTTTTCTATTTTCTTCAGCACCTGTTTTAGTGACTCATCCTTTACATTGAGGGAGATGATAACCTTATCCAGTTCCTGGCTATGAACTCCCCCAGCCAGCAAGATAAGCTGAGATGTAAGGAGCGCCGACAACAAAAACGTTCTCATACACAGTCTAGTTAAGAATAAAGCAAAAGCATTCGTGCGATTTTTTTTAAGCCTACCTCTTCTTTCAGGAGCATGGCAATTTGGATACAAATACATAGTTTTGTTCAGTTTTAGTAATTGACAAATAGTTATTGAAACATTCTTGAACCGCTTCCAGTTGACGCTGGGGCGGTTCGTTCTTACTCATGCAGCATGAATAGGAAACAGTAACCGGCTATTTAAGTATGGCGGTGACATAAGCAATTGTTTTAATGAAGTAATTATTATTTGATAATCAGGATGCCATGTTGATTGATCACTTTCTTATTAATCAGCCGGGCAAGGATCTCCAGGGCCTTTTCTGCACCCATATCACGATTGAATGATGTGGTAACATTTAACCTGCTTAAGGCAGTATCTCCAATTTTTATTTCAGTATTAAAAACATTCTGAAGATCTTTCACAATATCTTCAAGCGATGCATCATCGTACTCCAGGTTGCCCTGTTGCCATCCGGCAATGTTTTCAACAGCTACGTCCTTTTGTATAACCTGATCCGAAGTATAACTAATCCTTACTTCTTTCCCTTTTGTAAGCACTGCAACCAGCTTATCATCCCGGCTTACTTTTACTTTTCCCCGGGTTACAGCAACCCTGATTTCACTTTGATCAGTATATGCCCTGACATTAAATGCAGTACCCAATACAGTGGTGGTAATATTCCCGGTATGAATTAAAAAAGGGATTTTATCTGCATGCTTTACATCAAAGAATGCCTCTCCCGTCAGATACACTTCTCTTTTACCTGATCTGAATTCATCCGGGTACTGTAAAGAACTGGCGGCATTCAACCACACCTGGGTACTATCAGGCAACAACAAATATCTTTGCTCTTTACGCTCAGTAAATTTTTTTGTCAGTGTTTTTATTGCGGCAATTGAATTATTATCGGCGGGTTTTCTGCTGAGCCAGAAAGCACCTGCAACAATTACTGTACAAACCGCGATAGCCAAAGCTTTTGCCAGTTTGTTTTTCCCCGGTTTTTCTATAAAGGGAGTATGATATTCTTCACCCGGTGCGGTAAAAATCAGCTTACCTGCCTCATTAACATAACTAAGAGATGGGTGCGATTGCTTTATTTCCTCGTACACTTTTTTTATCAAACCACGCAGTCGCATATCTGTTTTGGCCTTCCCGATGTAAATAAAAAATTCCTCCATCTCCCGCTGAGAGCAGGTATTATTAATGTATTTTAGAAACAAATAACTGAGCCGTTCTTCTGACATAATAATTTTCGAAAAAATATTTCCCTTCCTATTATAGACGAAGCGGTTGAATGATGTTCCTATTGCTCCAAAAAAAAATTATTCTAAAAGGCGTTACTGTCAATTGTTATTGACATTAACAGAAGGGATGTGATAAAAAATCATTTTAACATTCTGTCCAAACATTAAAGAAAGAAAAATAGTATGAGTGAAATAAGCCCGCTAAGAAATTTGCGGATGAATTTCGCTGATTCGTGAAGTTGATTCTTAATTGTATGGCGCGAAATATGGAGCTCATCCGCAATTTCCTGGTAGCTAAGTCCCTTTTCCCGGTTAAGGCGATAAATAATTTTACGCCGGGCAGGCAATTGCTCAATTGCATTTTGTATAAGTATATTTAATTCTTTTGTTTCCACTTGTGCTTCCGTATCATTCACTATTTCCTGCAGGTTATGCCAAATTGCTTTCTTAAGCCGGTCGTTTGCAGAAGCTTTCCGGAGAAAATCCATTACTTTATTTTCAGTAACACGATACAACCATGCCTCAACGTTATCAATCTCGTGTATCCTGTCACGTTGTTTCCATAACTTCAGGAAAACTTCCTGGATAATATCTTTTGAGTATTCATCAGATTTGGTGAGTCGCAATGCAAGGGTGTACAATTTATATTCCTGTTCCCTGAAGATGGCATTGAACCTGGCCTCCATGGGTGAGACAGCATGACTGCGGAGATTGATATTTTTTAATTTACCTGGCAAACAAATCATATTATATTGAGTTAAAATTAACAAGTAACATTTTGGAAACCATCCTGAACAATCATGTAGCCAGGCCGGTACTGCCTGCTACCAGCCATGTTCCAATAATCTTCTCTGTTTATTTGCGTTTTTCAAATTGAACACCTGCAGGCACCAACGCTTTTCTTTTCTTTTGCCCATCAGCTATTAATTATAAACTGATACCCTTTATGCAGGAGGCTCCTTAATCAATCGCAGAACTTAAGGCGCTCCATGAAAATACTGGTTAGCACTGCCCACAGAAGCAGGACCTCATATTGAAAAGCAGGTGCATCCTACCTGACCACCACCCTCACACGCCCAAGGTTCTTAATTCGGGTATAAGGTGTCCGGGCATCACCTTGTCGTTGCGATATCGCCCTCAACGTGGGAAAATAAGTGCCCGGCCTGGAGAAGGTATGGGTGGTCTTCAGCGTAATGAGGGAGCTCAATGCATTGCCTATCTTAAGTCCGGAGACTGGAAAGGTACCGGCCCCTTCGAAATCCCATTCTGCGGCCACCACCTTTCCGGCGTGTGGCGGCACCTCAATCACCGCGGTGAAAGTGACTTGCCTGCCCACGGCTACCTCTGTTCCTTCACCGCCGTTTGCCTTCATTGTTACCAGGGGCTGAATGGCTTTGCGTTCCCCGGCCGTCAGCGGTAACTCCACCTGGCCGTCGACTATCTTATAGTTGGTGCTTGCCGGTGGCGGCACGCCTTTCTCCACCCATGCACTCAGGTCCCGCAGTGCCTGTTGCAGCACGCCGAGATAGCTTACGATATGAGTGGGATCTCCCGGAAGTACAAAATCAGCATGATTTGCGTGGTCTGTATACCAAAGCCGAAAATTATTGTCAGTGCTGTCGCCCAGATTCTCCTTCACCTTTGAACGATACCAGTCGGCCTGCCATGGAAAGGCTTCGCTGTCCCACAACGATTCTACAACAATCATTTTGCCCCTGAACCTGCCTGATGGTAATACACCTGAAGCGGCTTTGGTGAACAGGGGTCCAAGTAAGATACCTCGCTGAGGGTAGATCGGTTTTCCATCTGTGCCGCGGAACTGGTCCCATACCTTGTATTCTTTTCCCGGTACCTGGTGGCGGTGATAAGTTTGTGCCGCGAGAAAATTTGAATTGTCCACTTGTACTTCGTCTCCTGGCTTTAGCTCAACAAGTACTTTCGGATCAGCCGTTCCGAGGATGACTTTATCACCGGCAATTTTCGTTAGAAATAATTTTTTACCCGCAGCACTGCCGGTTTTAATGATCAGGTCACCGCCCAGAAAATCTATATCGGGTAACAGGTCTTCCAACTGAAAAGCAACCGGCATTGCCCCATCTTTACCACCCATACTTTTCCAGGCGGCATCAGCAGTTCCCCGGGCCTCGCCTGGTGCAGGCGCAGGAACCAATCCCATCTTAAGAGCCTGATCCGCAGGAATTGCAACCGTTATTTTGCTGGTTTGCTGTATACGGGCCTTTAAAAGAGATGCAGGTGCATTCGCTCCAAGATATCCCGGAGCGGTCCAGAAGTCTTGAAAATATTTAGGGTCGGCCATTGTCATCCCCTGGTAGAGTACACCAAAGGCATGAATGCCCATTGTCTTATACCCAAACCAGGCTTTGGGTGGAAAACCCATTCGTGTTACCTCACTAAGTGCCTCTTTTTCTTCTGTGTTCAGACCAGTGTACATGTCCCCGCTACCACCAGGCTCCAATGCATCAACGATTTGGGAAAACTTATCTTTCAACACCCTCATGGCATGCATACGAACGGAAAAAACGTTCGGAATAGCCATGGGAGAACCAATCACATAAGGAACTACCGCATCCCATACCCCAAGGGTATTTTCTATGGCACCAATAGTACGATATGCACCGCCACTTCCGCCGAAAGCGTAGCCATAAGTTTTGTGCCGGCCATAGATTTGAGCAGCTACCACCCGTGAATATTGTGCACATGCTGCATTAGCCCGGTATGCACCGATGGTGGGATCTATTCCTGATCCCGGCATTCCCATACCCTTGCTTCCTCCTCCATTGGTTTCTATAAAATAGGCGCCACTTGCAATTGAGAAGCCAATCTTATCTCCTTCACCCCTGGCTCCCTGTGACAGTGTCTCACTATCAGGCACCGGTGTAATATATTGGAAGAAACGGCCCTGGTATTGTTCCTTAGATGGAAAGTAGAACGAAAAGCGGGTATCCGTACCTCTGAATCCTCCATGCACATAGTGATGACGCGCAGGCGTATTGCGCCACTCATCAATATCCACATAAGGTTCCCTGAACAACGTGTCCTGTATTGCGCTGGCCTGGGCAAATGCCGAACCTGTTCTTGTTATTGACAATAACAGGCAAACCATCATAATTAACCAATTGCTTCTTATATGCATTGCCAGGTCTTTTTTACTATCAGCGTAAATAAATTTCATTCAACTATTTTATAATTAGCCGCCAGTCTAAATATCATACCGCCATTTTCAGACAGGCTTTGGAATAATAAATTGTATCTATTTATCAGCAACAGATTTTTCTCCCACATAGTTCCACTTTCCAGTCTTAACGTTTATTGTCCAGGGCCTGGGTTCAGGTACCCATAGTTTACCATCTCCAATTTGTACCGGCATCCAGATATAGCGGGAATCCCATTGTGCCTTGGGTTTCCACCGGTCTGCCAGGAAGATTACTGTTGTATCTTTTGTACCGGATACTTTTATAAACATGGTCGACTGTGAACCGTAGGTTTTTGTTTCAGGCGGAGCAATATCAACAAACTCAGTCCAGGGGCCAGATAAGGAAGGAGCAGTAGCAAACTTATTACGGTTAGGCGACCAACCTGTTAATCCTGACCCTACAGCGTAATACAATCCTTTATAATGAACGATAGCCCCGCCTTCCAATGGTGATCGGATAAATGAAACTTCTTTTTCAACCTCCAGATAATCATCTGATAATTTAGCTATATAAAATCCTTTTGCAGGACGACATTCAAAGACTAAATAGGCGCTTCCGTCATCATCGATGAATTGTCCGATATCACGGCTTTCTTTTCCTAATGGTCTGAATGTTCTTACAAATTTAAATGGGCCGGCAGCCTTATCGCTCAAAGCAACTCCAACTCTTGCATAACCATAGCCCCCCATTAGGGAGCCTTTAACACTGCCATCAATATGCATGTACATGACATACTTCCTGGTCCTGGCATTGTAAAAAACTTTTGGTCTTTCCAAGACCCAGTTATTGCCCTGTAGCACAGTGTCGGGTTTTGACAATTGTATTGCGTCTCCCCTGAACTTCCAGTTGATTAAATCTTTGGAGGAGTAACAGCTTACGTAACGATAGTTTGTATCCAACCCTTGCCTGCGCTGTTCACCATACCAATAATATGCTTTACCCAACTTTATTATCCCACCGCCATGCGCCTGGATATGGTTGCCATCTTTATCCGGCCAAATTTCTCCGGGGTGAATAGCATTTTGGTTTTGCGCAAATGCAAACGGGAAAAATGCTGTGAAGAATAAAGAAAACAGTTGCTGTTTTAAATATATGTTCATAAGTATTGAGCTTTGAGGCAAACATGGTTAAAATGAAAGAAATTGAATGCCGCAGTACCCCCATCTGCCTGCTGATTATTATTTCGTAATAATTTCAATAGAATTTTCTGCTAAACCTTCTGCTTTTGCTTTAAGGATAATCTTACCGGGACTACCGTTGGGTCTTATAATGACCAAACCTCTACCCTGAAATACCTTCTTATGATTTTGCTGAAAGCTCGACATGTCTGCAAAGTTTCCGTTACCAACACCGGCAATTGTAGCATTTCCTGTAAGCTGGTAAGTAACTTCGAGCTCATCAACATATGGAACAACATTGCCTTTTTCATCAATGATCTCTACACCTACATGGGACAAATCGTTTGGGTTAGCGTTGATCGTACTTCGGTCAGCAACCAGGCGCACGGCAACAGGTTTACCAGTTGTTGACAAAGCGTCAGAGCCGGTTTCCTTTTCACCGTCAAAGCTTTTTGCTGTAAGCGTTCCGGGCTGATATTCTATTTCGAATGTAGCTGTAATCGTTCCTTCAGGGATAGTTTGTTCTGCTATCACTTTGCCGTTTAATTCCAACATAACGGCTTTACTTCTGGTGTATATATGCACTTGCATTTTTTTCCCTTCCTGTCCGGGCCAGGTCCAGGATTTAACTTCATCGGGAAAGCCCCATGTTGCAATAACTTCCTTCATTCCGTCAGGAATTGGCCGATATACCAGCAATTCAACCGGGCTATTGCGCCAAACAACGTCCTGGTAATAAGCGGCTGCCTTTCGGTTACCAATGAGGTCCAGATCGCCGCAATAAGCGTTAAATACAGGCCACGAGTCTTTATAAAAGAGACCCATGCCCATCATTCCCACCGGGAGTTTTTTCGTTACAGGTACTACTAAGGACCTGCCAATCCCTGCTTCTCCAATGTAATCCATTGCCGTCCATTTAAAACCACCTAAAACATAAGGATATTTTTCTGCTTTTTCCCAGTTTTCAAGAGCTGCATCAGGTAAATATTCTGTAACCATAAATGCTTTTTTAGGATGTTTGGCATGCTCAGTATCAAAGCGACCTGCAGTAGCACTATCTCGTTGAAAATAAATGTCTTTAGTTTCAAGAAAGTAATTATATCCATCCACATCAAGATTCGCCAGGTTATGTGCATAATCTTCCCAGGGCTTTTTCGTATATGGAGGCAAGTAAACAATGGCTTCTGTTACGGCCCTTGCAGGATCGAGTTTGCGAACTTCATCAGCCAGCTGCTTCGCAATCAGGTGCCCTGTAGTATCCGGTGCTTCGTAAATTTCATTACCGATGCTCCACATGATAATAGAAGGGTGATTGCGATCCCGAAGTATCATGGCATCCAGGTCTTTTTGCCACCACTCCTTAAAATAAAGATGATAGTCCTGCGGATTTTTAGCATTCACCCACATATCAAATGCTTCACCAATGACTAACATCCCTAATCGATCACATGCATCAAGCAATTGTTTGGATGGTGGATTGTGGCTGGAACGGATAGCGTTATAGCCCGCCTTTTTCAAAAGTTCAATCTTGCGTTCTTCTGCCCTGTCGATAGCAGCAGCCCCCAATGGCCCATTGTCGTGATGAATGCATCCACCTTTCAACAGCAGCTTTTTACCATTTAGTAAAAAGCCATTCGCGGCATCAAAGTGTATACTCCTGATGCCAAATACTGTCTCCGCACGGTCTATCGTTTTGTCCCCCGCTTTAATTTCAGTAACCGCCTTGTAAAGCCGGGGAGTTTCAACAGACCATAAAACAGGATTAGAAAGTCTAATATATAGCGAATATGTTTTCGATGCATTCGCTCCCAGGTATAAAGCCTTTTGTGTTCGGCTAACCACTTTACCCCGGGGAGAAAGAATAGTGGTTACATAACTCATACTGCGCTGGGTTGATTGCCCACTAACGATTGTAGATTTTAATAGTACTGTTGCGTTATATTTTGAGACTTCAGGCGTAGTAATGTACACCCCCCAATTATCAACATGAACCGGATCTGTCACAGTCAGCCATACAGGGCGATAAATACCGGAGCCGCTGTACCAGCGAGAATTCCTCCCTTTATTTTCAACCCTGACGGCCAATATATTTTCCTGGTCAGGAGTTTTAAGATAAGGAGTTAAATCATAATTGAAAGCAGTATAACCATAAGGATGATGGCCTAAATGATGACCGTTCAACCATACATCCGAATTCATGTAAACGCCGTCAAAATGGATGTTAACAAGCTTATTCCGTTCCGTCTTTCCGATAACAAATTTCTTTCGATACCAGCCTGTTCCTCCTACCGTAAATCCGGTTGCCGCTTTTCCAATACTGCTTCTGCTGAACGGACCAGCGATTGTATCTGGTGTTTGATTTGGTAAGTCTTCTATACTCCAGTCATGCGGCAGATCCACTTTTCTCCATTTAGAGTCGTTGTAACCGGCCTGCTCCGCATTCGTAACACTGTCTCTTGTAAAATTCCAGGCATTATCAAAAGAAACAGTACGGGTTGAAACAACCGTCGTCTTGTTTTTCGTTTGCGCATAAACGCCAACAGAAATTAGTAAAAAACAAGTGATTAGAATCTTTTTCATAACGCTTTTCAGCGGTTGTTTCAATTGTGATTGTGACGGTTTCCCTGCTCATTTAATATTTGCAATCTGTGCCCCTGCCAATATGGTGGACATAAAAAAGGAAAAAACCAAGATTACTTTGATTGCACCGGAGAGACAAATGTTATTTTCCATTACAAGCGAACATTACCCGGGTGACTGACGGGATAAAAAACTGGCATTTCTACCACTATTTTTAAAAAATGTTTTAGATTATTTTGTTTCTTTGATTCGTACACCTTTCGCATCAAACATTCCCATCAGGCTTGCGGTTATATTGTCTTCGTCTTTCTTGTTCATCTCCAGGTTAACATCATATCCATTAGCAGTGAAGTAAACTGTCACTGATTTTTCTCTTTCTTCCACACTAGAAATTTTTGCTGTTTCTTTTTGGGTGGAGTCCATGATGGAACCTTCTAATTTGCCGTCCTTGCGCTGGAGGCTGACAATCATCCTGGGATCACCCTGAGGCAAACCTTCAATTAACAAGTACCACTTACCAGCAAAATAATCTGCAGCAGGTTGTGTTTGTGCATCTGTATTAATGGATAGGCCAAGTAAAAATAATGCTGCGAGAACTAAACGTACTTTTTTCATAATTGTCTGATTAATTGTTTTTCGATTGATTATAAGTTGATTTGTCGAAGTGGTGGGAGCAGGCAATCTTTCTATCTAAACTCATTACGTCTTTATGACAGAATAAAATTATATTCTTTTTTTGTAAATGCAAAATTATATTACGTATATTTGACGGAATAAAGGCAAAGGAAGACTGTAAACCCAGTCAACAGTCTGAAAATGTTAAGATTATGAGATTTGTTAAAATTTTGTTAACATCAATAACCAATGGAGATCGAAGTTTCCTGTATAGTTTATAACCTTGCATATAACATTAGCCAATAGTTTCATTTTACTCATTGCCCATGTCAGATCAAAAAGATTTTATTATCAATTCGGAGCAATACCTGAAGAATGTTGCGGTAGACAATATCATTTTTGGATACCATAATAAAGAGCTAAAGGTGTTACTACAACGACCGGCAGGTTTCAATAAATGGACTGTTACCGGTGGTCACATCAAAAAAACGGAAAGCATTGAAGAGGCTGCCGATCGTATTGCGTTTATGAGAACCGGGTTAAAAAATCTTTTTCTTCAGCAGTTTCATTCATTTGGAAGCCCGCAAAGGGTAGAAGACAATGAATTTACAGCTGAATGGTTAGGTAGTCGGGTGGGAATTGATGTTCCTTCTGACCATTGGATATTTGACTATTTTGTTGCGATAGGTTTTTATACCCTTACTGAATTCTCCCTGGTTTGCATAAATAGGGGGCCTATTGAAGATACCCAATGGTGGCCGGTCAGTCAATTGCCTGCATTACTGTTTGATCACAAAGAAATGATAGCGGAGGCATTGAAGGCCCTACGGCTTCATATCTATCATTACCCGGTTGGTTATGAGCTTCTCCCTGAGAAGTTTACGCTACCCGAAATCCATAATCTTTACGAAACCATTTTAGACAAGTCGCTTGATAGCCGAAACTTTAGCAGGCGTCTGCTGGCTACAAAAATCATCAGGAAACTAAATGAAACCAGGAGTATCGGCGCCCATCGGTCCCCCTTTTTATACCAGTTTGATAGGGAGAATTATAATACGGCACTGAAGAATGGGATGCTTTTGGGATTTTAAAATACAACCTATAGAAAAGGCAACCAAACAAATAGCTTTTGCATGTTCTTTCAGGTCTCAAACCTGGCTGAATTTCCTGCGTTATGGAACCGCTAAATAGAGAATTTATTCGCAACTGCCATAACACTATATATTTACTATCAGCACAGGTATTTTTAATTCATGCCGCACGCTATTAACCGTTTCTCCATAAATGAAATCTTTTAACCCGGTATGTCCATGCGCTCCTACAACCAGCATGTCTGCATTAAATTCTTTTACAATACGGACAATTTCCTTCGCCCTGTTTCTAAAACCAATGTGGCCCGCTACCTTAAAGCCACGTTGTGTTAATTGTTCTACATACCAATCCATTCTTTCTTTATCTTTTCTTGTTTCAAAATCATCGCTGTAAGGCCCCAGCAGTCTTGCGGAAGTACTTTCTACAACATGCACCAACACATATTGAGTTTTTTCTTTTCCCTGTCCAATTGCAAATGCTATTAGTTTCTGGTCATTTTTACTAAAATCCAACGCGATGGCAATGTTATTAAATTCCGGAATAACCAGGTTACTTATCGCGTTAATATCGGGGTGAATCAGTATGGATCCGGTTTTCTTCATCTTATTAATTAGCGGGAACAAAATAATGTAGACCAGTAAGGTAAGGAATAAAACACCAGTAAGAGATAACACAATTTTCGGGAGGATCGCTTCCGACAGAAACAAACCTGCAGCTTCATTTGTAAGCATTTTTAAATTCAGAAAAACAAGTACGCCTGCAATAACCCAGGCGACTATTTTTGTAACGGGTGTAATTACAAATTTCCCCATCGTTTTTTTATCACTTACAAAATGTATCAGGGGGATAATAGCAAAACCTAATTGTAAACTTAATATCACCTGGCTTAATAAAAGCAGTGCATCCACCTTTTTTTCTCCATAGATAAGTATGATCAATAATGCAGGTATGATGGCCAGCAACCTTGTTATGAGGCGCCTTACCCAGGGGTTGATCCTTAAATTTAAGTAGCCTTCCATTACTATCTGTCCTGCCAGTGTCCCTGTTATTGTGCTGCTTTGACCTGCGGCGATCAATGCAATGGCAAAAAGTTTGGGCGCTAAATTACCTAAGAATCCAGGTAATAAGCGGTGCGCTTCTTTAATTTCAGCCACATGTGAATTGCCGGTTTTGAAGAAGACAGTGGCTGCTAAAATTAAAATGGCGGCATTCACCAAGAATGCCAGGTTCAGCGCGATGGTGGTGTCTACCCGGTTAAATTTTAAAGCTTGCAGTATACCGGCATCCGTTCGGTCGATCTTCCGGGTTTGTACCAATGCCGAATGGAGGTATAAATTATGAGGCATTACAGTGGCGCCAATGATGCCAATTCCAATATACAATGCTTCATCGGATAATGGTGAAGGAATAAAACCGAGGGCCATTTCACCCAGATCGGGTTTTGCGAAAATTATTTCTATTAAAAATGAAATAGCTATTATTGCAACCAGGCCGATAATAAAGGCTTCCATTTTGCGCATGCCCATTTTTTGCAGGTACAATAAGAGAAAGGTATCCAATATGGTAATAGATACGCCCCAGATCAATGGCAGGCCTGTTAACAATTGTATTCCAATCGCCATTCCCAATACCTCGGCCAGGTCGCATGCAGCAATGGCAATTTCCGCCAGGAGGTACAGGACGAAGTTGACATACTTAGGGTATGCTTCTTTGTTAGCTTGTGCGAGGTCGCGCCCTCTTACGATGCCAAGCCGTGCAGAAAGCCCCTGTAATAATAAAGCCATCAGGTTGCTCATTAACAGCACCCATATTAAACTGTATCCAAACTTACTGCCTCCCGCCAGGTCGGTAGCCCAATTACCGGGATCCATATATCCCACACTTATAAGATAGGCAGGCCCAAGGAAGGAGAACATTCTTCTCCAGCCCTTTTTTTTACCGGTCGTATCGATGCTTTGGTGTACTTCGCTCAATGAAGTATCTGCATTTGAATATTTAATCATAAAAAACAAATATATTTTTTGCCACCTGTTTACTGACGATACAGGCTGCATGCTTTAAAACTTTAATTTCTACAGAGCCGTCAAAACTGAAACGCATGTTAACTTTCAGTGCTGTTCCGATCCCAATGTGGTAATGGTTCAACAGTTCCAGCATTGCAGGCGATTGGTTGCCTACGGAGCTTACGATCACATTTTTCTTTTCCGCTATATCGGCTATACTTACCTGGTTGATTACGGGAATTTTCCCATTCACATCCGGTATTGGGTCGCCGTGCGGATCAGTTTGCGGATAGTTGAGGAAATTATCTAATTTTTGGATCAGCTCTTTACTGCTGACGTGCTCCAGTTCTTCGGCAACCGCATGTACCTTGTTCCACTCAAAACCCAGTTTGGTAACTAAAAAGTATTCCCATAACCGGTGGCGCCTTACAATATTCAATGCCACTTTATTACCGGTGGCACTTAACCGGAAGCCTTTGTATTTTTCGTATTCAAGCAATTTTTTTAATTGAAGCTTTTTAAGCATATCTGTTACAGAAGCAGGCCTGGTTTGTAATTCATTCGCAAGGGAATTGGTAGAAACTGTTTCAGTTTGCTGCTGGAGGTGGTAAATGCTTTTGATGTAATTTTCTTCAGAAACTGTGAAAGTCATATTGCCTAAATTAAATTTTAGGCAAACCTAAAAAATAAAAACCATTTTTCCAAATTATTTATACGGCCGGATTTTTCATTGACCATCGTTCATAGCTCATAGCTTGTAGCTCATTGCGCATTCACGATTCACCATTCACCTGCTAGTGTTGTGATTGAAGCATCATTAATTATTTCTACCTGCATATTATCCTTACGGGAGGAATTGACGCATCATTTATTTTTTCTACTCACATACCCTCCCTACGGGAGGAATTGACGCATCATTTATTTTTACTACCCACAT